>JAQSCR010000562.1 GCA_029945495.1 Pseudolabrys sp.
GATGTGCGCCATATTGGCCGGCGTGTCCAGACCATGCGCTAGTCGGATTTGACGTTCGCTACCCGCTTGCCGCGATATTCTTATGCGAACGTCAAATCCAAAGCTCCACTAGCAACAATAACTTGCTAGTGGTCCTTCGATTCTAACATTCGCAAAAATGCCTCCGCATACGGGATGCGAATGTTAGAATCGGACCACTAGCGCATCTGCCATGATGGCGGCGGCGCCCTCAACGCGCACCAAAGCCCGGACCTGCCGTGGCGGGGGTTGCGCTCTCGGCCCTGATGACCCGCGAATAGTCCGCAGCCGCCGGCGCGTCTTGCGCCCGCCGGCTAATAGCGGCTTGCTGCAAGACCTGATCGAGGGGAATGTCGCTGCGGATGACGCCCAGGCCGTAGAGATATTCCGGTAGATAACCGGACACCAGGATCCGCCAGTCCATCGGCACGCGTTTGTCGACCAGACGCGCCAGTTCGAAGATCACGGTGGTGCAGTTGGTGGTGACCGTCTGATAGAACTCCGCGGTTTTGTCGAGCCGGTTGGCGCGCGCAACATAGGCGAGAAACAGGGCCCGCGCCTGCGCCTGGTCCAGGCGCAATGGCAGCAGCGTGACATTCTCGCGCCGGATGTTGGTACGCAGGCGCAGAATGTCGGCCTCGTCGGCCGCGATCATGACCAGTTCGAATTCCTTGAAGAAGCCGCCGATCTCCGAGAATTCCTCGCCGCGCTCGCGTCTGACTTCGGCCGAAAACACGACGTGCGGGTTGTCGGCGAAGCCGAAGGTGATGAGCGTGTGGGCGATGGCCGGACTGGCCCAGACCGAGCTCACCAGGTCGACCGATGTGAGCCGATCGAGCGAATAGCGACGCGTCTCCCAACGCGGCGTGAAATCATCCTCGCTGCGCCACTCGAAATTTCGCACGTTGCGCAGCACGACTTCCGGCCCGGCAATGTCGGCGGTCACGCCATGGGCGACGTCCGGGGCCCAATCCCGGTCGTTCGACGGTGCGATCGACGTCCACCAGAGACAGCCAGTGAGGCCGGCGGCAGCCAAGGCGCCCCACCCGGCTTTCCGATTCCGCCGCCCGGCGAGGATAATGGCGACGCTAACGCCCGCCACCGCGGCCATCGCCAGCCAGCGCCACGGCGGATCGGCCTGGTACTGGAGAGCAGTGAGCAGCGCCGCCGCGGCCAGCACGGCCGTTAAATTAAGTATGATTCCGCGTCGCATCCGCCTGGCGTCCTTCCTGAGCCGCTTTCTCAGCCGCCGAAGCGGCCTGACCGGCATAAAACATTAGCCCAACGCCTGGCTGGAAAGCTGTTAAACCGCCCGACGCGGTGCCTCGTTGGCGCCTTGATAGATTGGAATACTTACAGGATGAGCCGCGCCGACCCTTCTCCGATTCTCACCGCACGCGCCTTGCATGCGATGCGCAGCATTGCGGCAATGGTCGCGCTTGCCGCCGCGCTCGCCGGCTGCACCCGTCCCGGCCCGAATGTCCTGATCCCGACCGACACTGTGGCGCCAGGCGCCAAACTCGTCACGGTCTATGTCGCAACCACGCGGGTGCGCCAGCCAGACAGCATGATCGTGTACACCAGCGGCCGCGCGCCGACGCTGAACTATGCCGAATTCACCATCGGCATCCCGCCGAACCACAAGAGCGGCGCGATCGAATGGCCGACCGGCATTCCCGATCCGGAAACCAATTTCGTCACGGTGCGGCAGACCCTGCTGACCCCGCAGCAGTTCGAAAGCAAGGTGGCCGCCCGCGCCAACCGCAAGGCCGGCGTTTTCGTCCACGGCTATAACGTCAATTTCCAGGAAGCCGTATACCGTCTGGCGCAAATGGCCGCCGATGCCGATGTCGATGGCGTGCCAATCCTTTTCGCCTGGCCGTCCGACGGCGAACTGGTCGGCTATGTCGCGGACAAAGAAGCGGCGACCTATTCACGCGACGCGCTGGTGCAACTGTTGACGATGCTGGCGCGCGATCGCCGGCCCGCCGACGTTACGGTGCTGGGACACAGCATGGGCGCGTGGCTGACGGTCGAAGCGCTGCGCCAGTTGCGGCTGACCGGCCGCAACGCCGTGATCGCGCGCTTGAATGTGGTGCTGGCCTCGCCTGACATCGACACCGATGTGTTCCGCGCGCAAATGAAGACGATCGGCCCGCTGACGCCGCCGATGACCGTGCTGGTGTCGCGCGACGACAGAGCCCTGGCTATCTCCAGCCGCATTTCGGGCGAACGTCCAAGGGTGGGCGCGCTCGATGTCGACGATCCGCGCGTCCAGGAAGGCGCGCGCGCGGCCAATGTGAGGGTGATCGATATTTCGGCGCTGAAAGCGTCGGATGATTTCAATCACGACCGCTTTGTCAGCCTGGCGTCGCTCTATTCGCGCTTGAACGGCATGGAACGCAGCGGCGCCGGCGGCGCGGGCCGCGCCGGCGCGTTTGTGTTCAACTCGGTCGGCACCGTGTTGTCGGCGCCGTTTACCTTGGTCGGCAGCGCGCTCGCCGGGCAATAGGCCGGCGCTGCTTACGCGGCGATGTGCGTGCTATCGGCCGGCGTGTCCACCACCAGCGCCAGCGCGTCAGCCATGACCGACGCCGTGGCGCCCGGCTTGACCGCCTCGACGGATAGATGGCGCCGATAGGCGCGCGCGCCCGGCACCGCCTTGAACAGGCCGAGCACATGGCGCGTGATCGAATTCAGCCGCACGCCCTTGGCCATTTCGCGCTCGATATAGGGAATGAGCGCCAGCGCCGCGTCCTTGGCCGTGGCGAAAGCCGGGGAATCGTCAAACAGCAGGGGATCGACAGCCAGAAGCCGCCACGGCTCGTGATAGGCCGCCCGCCCCATCATCACCCCGTCGAGATTGCCCAATTCGGCATTGAGCTGGTCTTGTGCCTGCTCGACGCTGGCAATGCCGCCATTGAGCACGATGGCGAGATCGGGATGCGCGGCTTTGAGGCGGTGCACGATTTGATAATCGAGCGGCGGCACCTCGCGGTTCTCGCGCGGCGACAGGCCCTTGAGCCAGGCCTTGCGCGCATGCACGACGAGTGCGTCGGCGCCAGCCGCCTTCACCATGTCGGCAAAGGAGAACAGCGCCTGCTCCGGCGCCTGCTCATCGACGCCGATGCGGCATTTCACCGTGACCGGGATCTTGACGGCGGCCTTCATGGCGGCGACGCAGTCGCCGACCAGCCGCGGCTCCAGCATCAGGCAGGCGCCGAAGCGGCCTTCCTGAACGCGGTCCGACGGGCAGCCGACATTGAGGTTGATTTCGGCATAGCCGTAATCGGCGCCGATTGTCGCGCATTGCGCCAGCGCTTGCGGATCGCTGCCGCCCAGCTGCAGCGCCACCGGCTGCTCGAACGCATCGAAGCCGAGGAGCCGGTCACGGTCGCCGCGCAGCACCGCGCCGGTGGTCAGCATCTCGGTATACAAGAGCGCCCGGCGCGTCAGCAGGCGATGGAAGAACCGGCAATGCCGGTCGGTCCATTCCATCATCGGCGCGATAGAGAATTGTCTATTGATATCAGGCATTTACGATCTGGTTCTGCGTTGGGGCCGTACGTTGCACCGCATAATACTATGCCGTCGCAGAGGCGACTCTAAGGCCTATACGGCCCGCAACGTCATCAAACAAGACGGAGGTTGCCGCCTCGGCGTTAGATGCGGTGCTTGTAGCCGCGCACGCGCGAAATGTCGGCGGTGCGACCGCAGTAAGACAAGATGATGAGTGCAAGCATATCCATTTGCAGACGCGTCGCCGGCGAATGTGGTGGTCCACTCATTAAAATCGGATGTCAAAAAGAGCGCTTGATTATCCGTCCGCCTTGCCTAACCGAAGCGGCGCGGCATATAGCGTCCCTGGCCGACCGCCGCATCGATCAATTGCCGGTCGCGCATGATGAAGTTGCCGCGCAAGATCGTGTGCACGGCTCGCCCTTTGAACGCCACGCCGTCGTAAAGCGTATAGCCGGCGCTCGAGCGCAGATAGGACGCGTCCAGCGTCCATTCGACATTGAGATCGACCACGGCGAAATCGGCGTCACGGCCGACCGCAATGGCGCCCTTGGCATGGGCAAGCCCCATCGCATTCGCGGCATTCGTCGCCGTCAGCGCGCCGATGCGCTTGAGTGAAATGCCACGCTTGTGGTGGCCTTCGGTCAGCATAACCGGCAGCATCGTCTCAAGCCCGGGACATCCCGGCGAAGCATCCCACACAGAGCCGGCCTTGCTGGAGACATCGCGGTGGATGTGGTCGGTGCCGATGATATCGACATGCCCGTCGGCGATGCCCTGCCAGAGCGCATCGCAATCTTTGCGGCTGCGCAGCGGCGGATTGATCTTGCCGACATTGCCGCTGCCCCAATTCTCGTCATGCGTGAGGTAGTGCGGACAGGTCTCGATGGTGATGGCGGCGCCGGCGCCGCGCTGCATCAGCCCGGCTTCGAGCGCCGCGGCGGACGAGGTGTGCACGATATGAATGCGCGAACCGGTAACGCGCGCGATATAGGCCGCGCGCTGCACCGCGTCGGCCTCGACGAAGTCCGGCCGCGAGGCGTTCCAGGTCTTGAGCCCGCCCTTGCCGTCAGGATCGCGCGCCTTTTCACGGCCGCGCAGAACCCAGGCGATCTCGATCGTCTCCGGATGCGGGCAGACGACGCCGTTTGACGCGGCGGCCGCTTCGCACAGCCGGAACAGGAAGCCGTCGTCGATATCCGGCAGGCCAAGCCGTTTGCCTTCGCCGCCGCGATTGTTCATGAAAATCTTGAACGACGGCACGCCGTAACGCGTGGCGTAGTCCGGCACGCCGGCCAGCTGCGCCTCGGTCGAGACGACAAAATGATAGCCGAAGTCGATGCGGCTGCCCGCCTCGGTGACGGCGCGCACCTGGTCGAACACCGCGTCGAACGGTTCGGTGCTCATGAGATAAGGAATGAAGCAGGTGACGCCGCCGACCACCGCCGCCGCGGTTTCCTGCGCCGCGTCTTCCGGCACACGCGGATAGGAAATGTCCTTGCCGTGGCCGAGATGAAGATGCGGATCGATCAGGCCGGGGAACACGACGAGGCCCGAGAGATCAACGCGCTCAACCGGCGCCTTGCCGGCATCGTAGGCGCCCAGCGCGATAATCTTGCCGCCGCGCGTGACGATGTCGCACACGGCCGGATCGCGGTCCGGCAGAACCACCAGGCCGCCGGTGAAAATGGTGATCGCTTCGCTCATCGTCTTCATCCCTTACTGTGTGCGCGCGGCCAGTGCCGCGGCGTAACCGGTAAAATCCGCCGCGCCGGGCGTGAGGAAAAACGCCTCCAAAGCCCGAACCGAAGCGCCCGGCAAGCATCGCGCCGCATTGGCCTTAAATTTTGTCAGCACGTCCGCTTCGCCGGCGGGACGGCTGGCGTTGCCGAAGACATCCTCGACACGCGCAGTTAGCGTCCGCCCGTCGGCCAGCCGGCATTCGACCTCGGCTTCAAAAGCGTTGGGAAAGCGATGCTGCGGCAACGGCTCCCAGCGGCTGCGCGCGGCCAGCGCCAGAACGGCGGGCGATGCCTTCTGTTTGAACGAGTCGAGATCGACCTTACCGTCGACGAGACGCATCGCCGTCACCACCGGCAGGCTCCAGCGCGCGGCATGACCGTCCGGCGGACTCTGCTTGAGCGGCCAAGGCTCGCAGACGATAGGCGCGGCGCCGGGCGCGATGCGCAGGACCATCTCGGCAATTTGCGTCGGATCGGCGATCTCGGCCGCAAGCTTGCCGGCGGCTTCGGCGAACGGGTGCAGGTAATGGCAACAAGGCAGGAATTTGAACGCCACGTCCGGCATGTGCCAGCGCGAGCCGATATCGCCAAGCAACGCTTTAAGACGCGCCGGCGCGTCATCGTCCCGCGCGAAAGCTGCGAACAGCCCGCGCGTGCCTTCGATCGCCGTTTCCGGCCCGGTCATGCCGCACATGGCCAGCCGCGCCGCGGTGATGCCGGCATGTGCCGCCCATCCCGGATGCAAGGATTTCACTGACGAGCCGTTGGTCAGAAATTCGAACACGCCGGAGGCCTGGCTGAGCGCAATGCCGATGGCGTTGACGCTCTCGTCCTCGCTGGCACCCATCAGCTCCGCCGCGATCGCCGCCGACACCAACGGTCCGGCAACCGAAGTGATCTGAAATCCGTTGGCCTGGAAGCCGCCTTGTGCAGCAAGTCCAATGCGGATGAACACTTCATAGCCGATCAGATACGCGCGCAAGGCTGCGCCCGGGCTCGCCTGGCAGGCTTGCGCCACGGCGAGAACGGTCGCCGCTAGCACGGAACTGCCGTGCACGATCGAGCTCGTATGCGTATCGTCGAACTCAAGTGAATGAATGAGCCCGCCATTGACGAGGGCTGCGTCGGCGGCACTGGCGAGACTTCTACCGGCCAACAGGCTGATGGCGCCCTGCCCGCCGGCAGCAAAACACCGGTACGGTTCGCCCTGCGGCAGCGAACTGGCGGCCAGCCCCACGCCGACCGCATCGAGACAGTGAAGCCGCGCCGCCGCGAGAACCGCATCCGGCACCGGCGCGGCTTTCGCCGCCTGCCAGCGCCGGACGATCTCGCGCGACAGTGTCATGCCTGAGCCTGCGCGATTTCGCGTGCCGCGGTCAGCCCGGCAAGCCGCCCGAGCGCAACGGCCGTGAGCAAGCCATTGCCGGAAGCATAGCCGAGCGCGCCGGCCTTGCCGGAAATTCCGGCGGCGGCACCGCCGCCGGCGAACAGCCCGGGGATCGGCGTGCCGTCCTGCTTCAGAACATGGGCATTGCCGTCGACGCGCAGGCCGCCCTGCGTATGGAAGAGACCGGGCACGACACGGCAGCCGTAGAACGGGCCCTCAAGCGCGCCGAGGCCGAAGTTGCTGCGGCCAAAAGCGTCCTTGGCTTCGCCGCGCGCCGACTTATTGAAGGCCTCGACCTGCCGGGTGAGTTCCGCGCCGTCGAGTTCGAACATCGCGGCGAGCGCTCCGAGATCATCAGCCTTTTTCACGCCGCCATAGCGGACGAGTTCCATGAACTCCTCCTCCTGCGCGGCGACATCGAAGATCTTCTGATCGAACACCGCGAAGGCGTATTCGCCCTGCTCGAGGACCGCGCGCGCGAAGCCGGAATAACCGACGCTTTCATCGCCGAAGCGTTTCGCATCGGCGCCGACTAGCATCCCGCCTTTTTCGATCGTCGTCCACGACAGCAGGCTGCCGTGCGGATAAGCGACCGCCGCATAGCCCTGATACGCGCGCATGTTGGCAAGCGCCGCGCCGATCTTCAGGCCCCAGCGCACGGCTTCGCCATGCGAGCCCTGCGCCCCGAAATACTGCGCGCCGGCGATCTCCGGGCAATATTGCTTCACCAGAGCCGGGTCGGCGGCATAACCATTGACGGCAAGGATGGTCTTGCGCGCGCGGATTTCGAACACGCCCTCGCCGGCATTGACCTTCGCGCCGAGCACGACGCCGTTCTCGACAATGAGATCCTCGACCGCATTGCCGACCGCGAGCGGAATCTCGCGTTTCTCGATCGCGGCCAGAAAGTCGTTCACCAGATCCTGCCCGCGCCGGGACACCGGGGCATGAAGCCGCTGGATCGAATGGCCGATATGTTTGTACGCGGTGATCAGCACGATCTTGGCACCGACTTTATCGACCAGCCATTCGACCGTTTCCGCCGAAACCTCAGCCATCCGCTTCACCAACGCGAGATCGTCGGTCTCCTTGGCGATACCCATGAGATCCGCGACCATTTTTTCCGGCGAATCCACCAATCCCGCCTCGCGCTGGAACCGCGAATTTGCCGCCGGCACTGAGCCAGTCGAGAGTGAAGAATTGCCGCCGGGACGGTCGCGCTTTTCGACGATCGCTACCGACACGCCGGAATCATGCGCGGCAATCGCCGCGGAAAGGCCGCAGGCGCCGGCGCCGATCACCAGGACATCGACGTCAAAGCTCATGCAGCATCTCCCTTCATGCGCGCGACGCAGTCGCGCCACGGACGCTCATCGCCGTCCGAGGGCTTCAACAGGCCGACCAACGGCGCGACCATGCCGGGCAGAACCGTGCCCGTATTTTCCGTGAGCTTGGCGATCAGGGTTGCCTCATCGAACGGCTGATCGGCGCCGCCTCGCGCATTGAGGCAATCGGCGCTGTGACGCTCGCCGTTCTTCATCACCCAGCTTACGCGCGCGGCGCGATCGTTCGGCCACGGCTCCAGCTTTTCCAGCGGCTTCAGCGTCACATTGTGGCGCAAAGCGGCGATGCCGGGATCGACACGCGCCGCGCTCGAGAACGCCGCCTGCCCGCCGCTCGCGAGTTGCGCGACGGCGGCGGCGGCATGCGGCATCGAGAACTTCGCGGCCAGAACCGTCGCCGGCTCGACGCCGGTCAGCGTCAAACCACGCGGGTGGGTTTCCACCTCGATCGCCGCGATCTCATGGCGTGCCTGCGGGCCGAGACGTGCATGCATGGCGAGCGACGCCTCGATCATCGAGTGCGCGTATTGGCAGCAGGCGAAAATCTTGTGATAGCCGTTCGAGATCGCCCAGCGCGCGCCGAGATCGCCGTCGAGTTTGTCCGGCAGACAGGCGGTGCCGAAGCACACCGAAAAGACATCGTAACCGGTCTCGGGGATACCGGCGATGCCGGCCAGCGCCCAATCGACGGCGCGAAAGGCGATCCAGCCATTCGCGGCGGTCCAGGCATTGCGGATGAGCGCGCCATCGATGGCATGACCGTAAGGCCCGGCGAAGGTCATGCTGGCCG
>JAQSCR010000563.1 GCA_029945495.1 Pseudolabrys sp.
GGCGGCCAGATGGGCCGTGGTAACCACGCCCAGGAAGGCCACGGTATGCGCGGTCAGATGGGCCAAGGCATGCGCGGTGAGATGGGCCGCGGCCAGCGCGGCGGTCCGGGCTTAACGCAAATCGACCCCGCACGGATCGATACCCTGAAGACTGAGCTCGCTATCACGGCGGCGCAGGAGCCGGCGTGGACCAAGTACGCCAAGGCGGTCCAGGATACGGCGGCGTCGATCAAGACGACTCGTGAAAACATCGACCGCGACGCCATGCAGAAGCTGAGCGAGCAGGATCGCACGGCGTTCAGGACCCAGCTGCAGGAGCAGCGCCAGAAGGAATTCGCGACTGTGCAGACGGCCGCGAAGGAGCTTCTCGCCACGCTCGACGACGCACAGAAGGCCAAGGCGCAGGTGACTCTTCCGGGACTGGCGTTCGGCCCCGGCACGACCCGCAGTGCCGGCATGGGCGGCCCTCGGCACGAGCACTAAGGTCCGTAACATCGCGGCGCGCGGTTTTGTGAGCGCACGCCGTGATGGCTCCAAGCCCTCTGGACGCATTAAACGTCTAGAGGGCGTTTGCGCATTTGCGGTCAATGCCGCGCGTGACAAACTTTGTCACAAAAAGCCCTGTTTCTGAAAAACTTGGGTGAAATCACCCCCCTCCAATGGGCACAAGCAACGGACCCTCTGTTGTACAGACATTGGAGATTTAGATGAAGAAAAAGACATTGGTGATTGGCGGCCTCGCCGCCGGTAGTCTGCTCTTCGGTGGCTGGGCCTTGGCGCAGTCGGCCGGCCACGGCCCGGGCGGCATGCGCGGTATGGGAATGGGCATGCATGGCCAGATGGGGCCGGGTACGCAGGGCCAAACAGGCCAAGGCATCCGGGGTCAGATGGGGCCTGGCATGCGCGGCCAGATGGGCGGCGGGATGATGGGAATGATGGGGGGCAACGCCACCGCGAGTGAGCGCAGCGACCTCCATGATTTGTTCGGCAACCACGATAAAATCAAACGCACGGTGACGAACCTCCCGGACGGCATTCGCACGGTCACGGAATCGGACGATCCCGAGGTTGCGGCCACGATCCAAAAGCACGTCGCCGAAATGGGAAATCGGGTCGAAGAAGGCCGCGATCCAAATCTGCCGATCGAAACCCCGGCGCTGCACGCGATCTTCCAGAACAAGGATAAGATCAAGACCGCGTATGAGGCGACCGAGAAGGGGATTATCGTCGTCCAGACCTCGACCGACACCACCGCTGTCAAAGCTCTGCAGGATCACGCCGCGGAAGTGACCGATCTCGCCCAGCGCGGAATGGTCGCGGCGCGCGAGGCGATGATGAAGAACGGCGGCGGCGCGATGGGCCGTGGCATGATGGGACGCGGCATGCGCGGCGCCATGAACGATACAGAGCATCAGCATTGAGAGGTGACAAGAGCTGTTGGCGGCGTAGCTGTTTGCGATCGCCGCCAACAGATTAGTTTAGCGCCGTCTCACGTTGCGATGTCGCGCACAGGATCAGGCGTTCGCGATGAGGCGCCGCTTTTCCTCGAACTCCGCAGTGTCGATCTCGCCGCGCGCGAATCGCTGCTGCAAGATTTGCAGAGGAGTGTCTGTCGCGGCGTTGGCTTCGTGCTTGTGGGTAGAACCGCACTTGCCGCGACGCTGGCTGCGGTGGCCATCGCTCTTGCCGCAGCATTTGCCTTTGGCTTCGGATTGGGTTTGAACTTCTTGCATTAGTTATCTCCAGTGATGCCGGACCTGGTCCGGTTGGATGTTGCGTTTGATGTCAGGGATGCCGTTGGGCGTCGCCGGCAGTGAAGCCGGCTCGGGCGATTAACTTCGTCGATTTGCGAGGAAGTTCTTTTTTGATGCCGGCCCATTGGGGCATCCTGAACTGACCAACATCTAGGGCGGATGTGTCACAGATGTTTGTCGACGGATCGATAATTTGTGACACTATGTGTCATGTGTCGGTCTTCTCCTGCTCTCGGGAGTGTCTATGCCTACCGTAAATCTCTGACGTTGCTTTGATCCACCGCAACGGATAGTTCTTTTCGGCTGCAACTGATTGGTGCGGGGTCGAAGGCCTTCGGCGAGATAGGATCTGGCGATTCTGAACAAGGTCGTCTAAGACGGTCGCTCTCGCGATGTGCAGGAGTGAGCGAATGACCCGTCTCAATGTGACCGTCGGCAGGACTTCTCTCAAGAATCCGATCATTGCGGGGTCGGCCGAACACCTCATCGAGGCCAGCGGCGTGCAACGCGCATTGCATGCGGGTGTCGGCGCGGTGGTCGTCAAATCCATAAATGAATCAGACCGCGGCAAGGATCAGCTGCAGCGCGCCGAATACATGCTGCTCGATGAAGAGTGGCGCGAGATTCCGTGGATGCCGAATGCGCCGGCGACGGCGTTTATTGCATGCCGCTCCGGTTTGTCGCCGCAAAGCTTCGAGGTCTGGCTCGACCAGGCGATTAAACTCGATCGTGAGGCCGAAGCCGCGGATGCCTACGCAATCGCCAGTCTTATCGTTGCGGATCTGGCGCAGACCATCGCGATGGCGAAACAGGTGGAGCAGGCCGGCTTGCGCGTGCTTGAGTTGAATATCGGCACACCTTATGCGAGCCAGGCTAAAGGCGTGGTTGCCACCGAACTCGATCCGGAACGGGTGCTGTCGATTGTCTCCGCGGTGCGGCAGGCGGTCAAGATTCCGTTGTGGGTCAAGATCACCGGTCAGAGCGAGCGCGTGCCAGAACTGGCCGCCGCGGCATTTCGCGCCGGCGGTGAGGCGGTGGTCATGGCCGGGCGACTGCTCGGCTTCATTCCGGATGTTGAGACTTTGCAGCCTTTTCTCAACACCACTCTGGGCGTTGGCGGACACTGGAATCTGCCACTTACCTGTCATTGGCTCGCCGTTTCCCGGCAGCATCTTGGTGCCGACAAGCCTTTGATTGCGACAAACGGCGCGCGCAGCGGTCTCGATGTCGCGCGGATGATGCTCGCCGGTGGCAGCGCGGTGGAGATGTCATCGCAAGTGATGCTGCGTGGTACGACAGTGCTGTCGTCCGCATTGGAGGAGTTCGATGCCTATCTGCAGCGCAAGGGAATGACGGCTGCCGGGCTTGTTGGCATGGCAGCCGATCAGCGCAAGACTTTTCCAGAAATGCCCTTGCGCACGGACAACTGGAAAAAATATGTTGCGCTATAATAATGAAGACAACATGGAGGAATGCCGAAATGGGTCAAGTCAATAAGTCTATTGCTGTATTGGGTGTGCTTGCGGCGGTCACGCAAGCCGTGCCCGCTTCCGCCCAGGCGTGGCCAACGCGCCCCGTTACATTGGTTGTGCCGTTCACGGCCGGGACTACGTCGGATGTGATCGCCCGCAGTCTTGCGCAAGAACTGAGCGCCAAGCTCGGACAGACCTTCGTGATCGAAAATAAGGCCGGCGCCGGCGGCAATATCGGCGCGTCGACAGTCGCTCGCGCCCAGCCAGACGGCTACACCATTCTGTTTGCGACGACCGGGCAGGCCGCCACGAACAAGCTGATGTACAAGCAAATGGACTTCGACCCGCAGCGTGACTTTGCGCCGGTCGTGCTCGTCGCCAAGGCTCCGGTTATCATCACCGCCAAGCCGAACGCGTCTTATGCATCGCTGAAGGATTTCATCACCTATGCAAAGGCAAATCCGGGCAAGGCAACGGGCGGATTTCCGGGCAATGGCACATTGGGCCATATCACCGGCGAATTGCTGGCCACCAAGGCGGGAATAGAGTTCGGCAAGACGCAGTATCGCGGCAGCGCGGCGATATTGACCGATCTGCTCGGCGGCCACATCGACGTCGGTATGGATTCGCTGGCGGCTTACGTTCCGTCCGTCCGCGAAGGCAAGATCAAGGCGCTGGCGATTGCGTCGTCGCAGCGGTGGTCCAAGCTTCCCGATGTGCCGACGGTCGCGGAGACGCTTCCCGGTTTCGAGGCGAGCGTGTGGTACGCCATTCTGGTTCCGGCCAAGGTTCCCGACGACGTCGTTGCGAAGTTGAACGCAGTCACCAATGCGTGGCTGAAAGAGCCGAAGACGCAGGAGTTCCTGACCGATTTTGGCGCCGTCACCGCAGGTGGCAGCCCGGCTGATTTGAAGGCCTTCACGCAGGCCGAGGTCGAGAAATGGGGCCCGATCATCAAGGCCGCGAATATCAGCTTCTAACGCGCGCGGACTTTTGAAGTTCGCTTCGGATGCGGCGGCGGCTCTGCGTTGCGGCCGCCGTGTCCGAGTTTGCGGGAGATCTGCTGTGCAGCCTCGACAAGCTGCGCAACATCGGGCGGCCGCAACTTCTCGGGCAGGAACTGAATCGAGCCGACGAGCGCGATAGCCGCGATGCAGGCATCTTGCGCATCGAAGATGGGTGCCGCGACCGCGTTCAGCCCGCGCGCCACCTCTTCCGGTGACGAGGCATAGCCGAGACGCACGACCTCCTGCAGTTCCTGTTCGAGCTTGCGCGGCGAGACGATGGTCTTCTCGGTGAAGCGCTGAAGCGGCGCGGCGAGCACGCGTTCCCTGAATGGCGCCGGCGCAAAGGCAAGCATTACCTTGCCTTGGGCCGAAGCGTGAAATGTGAGTTCGCTCCCCGAGCGCACGCCGATCTCGATTGGCGACGTGCCGGCGAGCTTGTGCAGGACGAGCGCGCCGCGCGGCGTCATTTCGGAGAGCACGATAGGCTGGCCGAGCGCGTCGCGCAACTGCCGCATCGGTCCTTCAGCCAGATGCACGAGGTCCGCTTCCGGCGCGTGGCGAGCGAGAAGCCGGCTCTTCGGGCCGATCGAGTAGCGCGATGTGGTTGAATTCTGCGAGAGATAACCCCGCTGCACCAGCGTCTGCAGATGCCGGTGCACCGATCCCTTGGTCATCTTCAGGCGTTCGGCGATCTGCGTCACGCCGAGTTCGTCGTCCGAAAACGCGACGGCCTCGAGCACATCAATGGCAAGCTGGACGGAGTGGACACCGCCTGATTGTGGGTCGGTCATCGGCCGTCGATACCCGGTTCGCAAGGGCAAAACAAGCTGGCAGTGAAGCATATCTCTGCAGGCTCCATGCTGCACCGCAACTAGGGTTTTTGCCGATGGAGCCCGCCGACGGTTGACAGTGCGCCCACCGTTCCACTACGTTTGGACGGAACAGTGTTCCGTCCTCGAGAACATGCTGTCGCATGAAGCGAGGCGCGGCATAAAAAAGCGCGGTGAGGAAATGACAGAACAAACGGACGCCAAGGTTGAAAAGCGCATCGATGCCTTGTTGGTTGGTGCGATCGATCCGCACATTCACAGCGGCCCCTCGATCGCGCTGCGCGCGGTCGATCACGTCGAGGTGCTCCGTCAGGCTTCCGAAGCGGGCCTCGCCGCGATTGTGACCAAGGATCACGACTACAGCAGCGTCATGACGACCGCGCTGATCCGCAAATATTTTCCGGAACTCAAAACCAAGCTTTATCCGAGCATCGTTCTCAACAACGTTGTTGGTGGGCTGAACCCTTACGCCGTTGAACACACGGCCGCTCTGGGCGGCAAAATCGTCTGGATGCCGACGCTTGCCGCCGAGAACCATTTGCGCTGGCAGGAAAAGGCGAATTGGGTGCATCCGGCATCGACCGACAGAATGCGGCCGGTCACGCCGATCAAGGTGCTGAACGACGACAAGACGGTTCGTGACGACGTCAAGGAAATCCTCGACATCGTTGCCGCAACCGACATGGTGCTGGCCAGCGGTCATCTGCATGTCAGCGAAACGTGGGTCGTCTTCGAGGAAGCGCAGCGCCGTGGTGTCAAGCGTCTCGTGTTTACGCATCCGGAAGACATCGTCGATGCATCGCTGAACGACGTGAAGGGCATCGCTGCCATGGGCGCATTTGTCGAGCACTCGCTGTGCATGTTCCTTGAGGGCTGCAAGTTCAAAAGCCGCGAAGCTGAGGACCTGCGCAACCAGATTGAAGCTGCAGGCGTCGAGAAGACGATTCTCTGTTCCGATCTCGGCCAGACCGGCACTTTCAGTCCGCTTGTTGGCATGCGCATGGGCATCAAGATGTGCATGGACCTCGGCTATAGCGACGAACAAATTCGCAAGATGGTGTCGACCAACACCGCAGCCGCGATGGGCATCGAGGCTGATGTCGAAGCGGCGCGGGCAGGGGCCTGACGCAGGACTTGAGAAGAACCGATCAGCCGGCAGCCGCGCGCTACCGGCGAAAAGAAATGAAAATCGAAGGAAATCTGCATGTATGACGTCAGCGATCCGCGCGCGGCCTTGGCCGCCAAAGCGCCCGCCGAGAAGGCTCCTGTGACGGGACCGTTCGGCGCCGCCGAATATGTGCGCTTCTACAAGGAGCCGGCGCAGGACGAGAGCGCGACCGGCAAGACCTGGATCGCCCGCGGCCAAAATCTGGTCATGGTCTATATCGAGCCGAAGGAGGACTATGTGCTGGCGCGCGATGCGCAGCCGGACGAATATGCCGTTCTGATCCCCGACGCTGCGACTGTGGTAGAGTTCACCACCAAGGACGGCGTGCAGCGTGTCAGCGGCAACACGGTGATGTTCGTGCCGCCGGGCAAGTCCACCATGCGCGTCATTGAGCCCGGCCGCATCTACGCGATGTTCACGACAAGTTCGGACGACCTGAACGCTAAGTGTAGCAACATGGCGCACTTCGCGCAGCCCAAGCCCTATGTCGCACCGGTCGTGAAGTGGCCGGAGCCGAAGGGTGGCTTCAAGCTGCGCGTTTACGGCCTCGACGTAGCGCCCGAGAAGGGCCGCTTCGGTCGTATTTGGCGTTGCACGACCATCATGGTCAACTTCCTCGACGCCTTTGATGGTCCGCGCGACCCGACGAAGCTGTCGCCGCATTTCCACGACGACTTCGAACAGTGCTCACTCTCGATCGAAGGCGAGTTCCTCCACCATCTGCGATGGCCCTGGACAGTCGATAAGAGAAACTGGATGGCCGACGACCACGAAATCTGCAACACGCCGTCGATTGCGATCATTCCGCCGCCGTCGATCCACACGACGGAAGCCATCGGCAAGGGTCACAATCAGCTCGTCGATATTTTCTGCCCGCCGCGCCTGGATTTCTCGCAGAAGCCTGGCTGGATCCTGAATGCCGACGATTACCCGATGCCGTCGAACTGAGAAGAACAGGCCAGTTTAATGACAACTTCAGCTTCGACATTCCGCCAACGCGTGCTTGCGCGTGAGACACTCGTCGGCACGTTCCTGAAGACACCGACGAGCCATGGCACCGAGATCATCGGCGCACTCGGTTTCGACTTCGTGATCATCGATCAGGAACACAGCCCGTTCGATCGTGCATCGATCGATATGGCGCTGCTGGCTGCGCGCGCCCATAATATTCCTGCGCTGGTGCGTGTGCTTGGGCCTGAGGCGATCCTGTCAGTGCTCGATAGCGGCGCCACCGGTGTGCTCGTGCCGCATGTTGTCGATGCCGAATATGCCCGTAAGGTTGCCGGCCTTTGCCGCTATAGCGGCGGCCGCGGCTTTGCGACCAGCACGCGCGCCGGCGATTACACGGCGGTGCCGATGTGGAAGCACATCGAAAAGTCCGACAACGAAATCGTCGTTGTCGCGCAGATCGAGGATCCGCCGGCGCTCGATCATCTCGATGCCATCGCTGCGGTTGACGGGATCGACTCGCTTTTCATCGGCCGCGGCGATCTGACAGCGGCCTTCGCCGACCGGTCGAAAGACCCGCCGAAGGTTCGCGACGCCTCCGAGCGTACGGCTGCTGCAGCACTCAAGGCGAAGAAGGCGGTCAGCGTTTACACAGGAGGCGGGCCGGAAACCACGTGGCTGCAGTCGCTCGGCGCCAGCATGTTCGTCCTGTCATCCGATCAGGGCTTCCTGCGGCAGGGTGCGGTGCGCGAAATGGGCGAACTGCGCAAGATGCTGGCTTCGACCAAATCGGGTTCGTAGCTGAGAGTTCGTAAGGGCGGGCGCGTGAACGGCGCGCTCGGCTCGAAGCAAGTGAGAGAAAATGTTTCAAACGGGAGGAATGAAATGAAGTTGAGAACGACATTGGCGGTAATTGCCGCTCTGGCCGCCAGCACTTCTGCCGCGTCGGCGCAGGACACGATCAAGATCGGTTCGTCGCTGGGTCTGACCGGCTATGGCTCGTTGACCGACGGTCACTGGCGTGACGGTCTGACCGTGGCCATTGAAGAGATCAACAAACAGGGCGGTGTGCTCGGCAAGAAGCTGCAGCTCATCACCGAAGACAACAAGTCGGCGCCGCAGCAGGCAGTCATCGTTTATCGGAAGATGATGACCGAAGATAAGGTTGTCGCCTTCGACAGCGGCTGTATCTCGGCTGGCAACTTCGCCGCCGCCAGCTTCGTTACAAAGGCCAAGCTGCCGATGTTCCTGTGCTCGATCCTGCCGCGTCAGCCCGATGAAGTTAAGTGGGCGTTCCAGTTCCTGCCGCCGCCGAAGTACGAGGTGGATACGCGCTATCAGTACCTCAAGGATAAGACTCAGGTCCGCAAGATTGGCTTGCTCGCCGATCCTAGCCCGTATGTGACCCTGATGAAGGGAATCGCGGAAAAGACTGCGGCGGAATTCGGGCTTGAGGTCGTCGCCAGCGAAACCTATCAGCAGGACGACTCCGACTTCAGCGTCCAGATTGGCCGTATCAACGCCGCCGGCGCCGGCGCTGTCATCATGCTGGGGCAGGGCAATGCGGTGGTCACCGCGGCCAACAACATCCGCAGTCTTGGCCTCACCAAGATGAT
>JAQSCR010000564.1 GCA_029945495.1 Pseudolabrys sp.
CGCCTTCGCGAAGCCCGCTTCGGCGGGCGAAGGAAGGTCGGATAAGATCATGCGCAAAGGAGAAAGCGCATGATGAAAGCATCCGCCCGCGAACGTCTCGACTTGGCGCTCGCCAAAATCGACGATCCGAAAGGCGAGGGCGCGCGCGCCTGCCTCACCGTCTATCGCGATCAGGCCATCGCTGCGGCGCAAGCCGCCGATGCGCGGGCGCGCGCCGGCATTTCGCTCGGGCCCCTCGACGGGACAATCGTTTCGATCAAGGATCTGTTCGACGTCGCCGGCGAGGTGACGCGCGCCGGATCGAAAGTGCTCGCCGATGAAGGCAAACCGGCCGCGCTTGACGCGCCCGCGGTGCGGCGGTTGCGCGCCGCCGGCGCGGTCATCGTTGCCAAAACCAACATGTCGGAATTCGCCTTCAGCGGCCTTGGCCTCAATCCGCATTACGGCACGCCCGGCAATCCGGCCGACCGCGCGCGCGTGCCGGGCG
Source organism: Pseudolabrys sp. (assembly GCA_029945495.1). Taxonomy (GTDB): domain Bacteria; phylum Pseudomonadota; class Alphaproteobacteria; order Rhizobiales; family Xanthobacteraceae; genus Pseudolabrys. The sequence continues at coordinate 488 of JAQSCR010000564.1, forward strand.
GTTCGTCCGCCGGCGCGGCGGTCGCGGTGGCGGACGGGATGTGCGACATCGGCATCGGCAGCGACACCGGCGGCTCGACGCGAATTCCGGCGTCATTCTGCGGCATCACCGGCTTCAAGCCGAGCCATCAGCGGGTGCCGACCGAGGGCGCGTTTCCGTTGTCCTCTGCGCTCGACTCCATCGGCCCGATGGCGAGATGCGTCGCCGATTGCGCTAATGCCGACGCGGTGCTCGCCGGCGAAATGCCGGAGCCGTTGCAGGCCATGCCGCTCGCCGGCCTGCGGCTTGGCGTCGCACAAGGGCTGCCGCTGGAAAATCTCGACGACACCGTCGGCCGCCGCTTTCCCGAGGCGCTCGACCGGCTGGAACGCGCCGGCGCGCGGCTTACTTACGAGAAGCTGCCGTTGCTCGACGACATGATGCAGGCGCTGTCACGCACCAGCATTCTGATGGCCGAGGTCTATTCGATCCACAAGGACCGGCTGGCGCGGCGCGGCGACGATATCGATCAAATCGTGCGCGCGCGCGTCGAAAAGGGCGCCGGCATCAGCGCCGCCGATTATATCAATGCGGTGCGCACGCGCGCCGCGCTGATCCAGGCCATGGACGCGCGGCTCGCCGATCTCGATGCGCTGGTGCTGCCGTCGACGCCGATTGTCGCGCCGCGCATCGACGAAGTCGGTAACCCCAGGGACTTCATGGCGCGCAACGCCATGGCGCTGCGCAACACTACCATCGCCAACTTCTTCGATCTCACCGCGATCTCGCTGCCGCTGCCGCGCGACGGCGCCTTGCCGACCGGGCTGATGCTGTTTGCGCGCAACGGCCGCGACCGGCGGCTGTTGCGCGTCGCCGCCGCGGTGGAGAGAGCGTTTACTTAAGCCTCCCGCAGCGCTTCCAGCAGCAGCCGGTAGCGCTCCGCCCCGAGCTTCGGCAGCAGTCCGGCCTCGTGTTGTGCCGCCAGCGTTTGAGCCTGGCGCAGCTGCGCCTGGCCGGCACGGGTCAGCCGCAACGCATGGCGCCGGCCGTCGGCCGAGGACGGCAGCCGTTCGGTGAGGCCGCGCCGGTCGAGAAGGTGGAGCATGCGCACCAGCCGCGCGCGCTCGATGCCCAGCGTCGCCGCCAGTTCGGATTGCGACAGGCCTTCATTGGCGCCGATGATGACCAGCACCGAGAACTGCGCCGGACTGATGTCGATAGGCGCCAGGCGGCGGATGAAGTCCTGAAATATCCACACTTGAATGCGGCGCACGAAATAGCCCAGGTGAACGTTGAGCACGCCGAGGTCGATCACCGCCGGGCTGACCCGGGTCGGCGGCGCCGATTTGCGCAACGGCAGGGTGGCCGGCTTTTTGGCCGCCTTCCTGGCTGGCTTGGCCTTCTTCGGTGGGCGTTTGGCTGGCGGCATTGCGAGACCCCGGTGGCGCCGGCCTATCCCTTTGGGGGAGGCGGCGCGGCAATAATGCTGTTGACGAAGATTGTTGTCGAGGTCAACAATGTCTCGAAATTGCTAAATGCGGCCAGGCAGGGGCGGGCCACCGGATGAGGGTGCGGCCTGGGCTCGCTGCCAAGGACGTATTTTCGAGCTTGTGAGAACCGGAGCAAATCCGGCATCATCAACATAACGGCCGTGCCGGCCCAGGGAGGACTAAAAATGAAACGCAAATCGCCGTCCAATTCGCAGACCAAGACCGCGTCGGTCAGCCGCCGCACTTTCACCGTCGGCCTTGGCGCCGCAGGCTTCACCGCCGGCATTGCGCCATTCAACATCGTCCGCGCGCAAGGCGCCGCCTTGAAGGTGGGCGTGCTGTTGCCGCGCTCCGGCTTCCAGGCCGGCATCGGCCAGGATTGCCAGCGCGGCGTCGATATCACCGCCGGCCTCCTGAAGGATATGGGCCTGCCCAACCTCCAAATCATGAACGCCGACACTGAAACGAGTGTCGACGTTGCCCGCTCGCGCGCCGAGAAGCTGATCGGCGATGGCGCGCAGGTGCTGATGGGCGCTTTCGACAGCGGCCAGAGTTCGGCGATCGCGCAGGTGGCCGAGCAAAAGGGCATTCCCTACATCATCAACATCGCCGCCGCCCCGCCGATCACCGAGCAGGGCTACAAGTTCGTGTTCCGCAACTTCCCGACCGCCGGCATGATCCTCGGCGGCGCTTTCACGGCGCAGAAGGAAATCTTCGCTGCCGTCGGCGCGGCGCCGAAAACCGCGGTATTCCTGCACGTCAACGACACCTTCGGCACCGCGATGAAGGGCGGCATCGGCGCGGTGATGCCGAAGTTCGACATGCCTTACAAGATCGTCGAGACGATCGCTTACGATCCGGCCGCACGCGATTTGTCGGTCGAAATCTCCAAGGCCAAGGCCACCGGCGCCGACAGTCTGTTGCTGGTCAGCCGCCTCAACGACGCCATCCTGCTGACGCGTGAAATGGTCAAGCAGCGCTGGTCGCCGATGGCGATCATGAGCATGGGCCCGGGCTGGTACGAGGATCAGTATCTCAAGACCCTCGGCAAGCTGTCGGACGGGCCGTTGAGCTTTGTGCCGTGGTACGACCCCAACAAGCCGCTGAGCAAGAAACTTGAGGCCGCGCTGGCCAAGGCGCATCCCGGCGTCAGCCTGAACACCAACCACGTCTATACGTTCGAGGCGTTACTGATTGCCGCCGATGCTTATAAGCGCGCCGGCTCGGCCGACCCGAAGGCCTTGGCCGACGCCATCCGCGCGACCAAGATAACCGACAATGTCAGCCCCGGCCCCGGCATCCAGTTCGACGCCAAGGGTCAGAACGACAAGCTGAAGATCTCGGCGATCCAGAACCGCGGCGGCAAGCTGGTCACGGTGGCGCCGAAGGAAGCAGCCAACGCCAAGGCGGAATGGCCGTTGAAGCCTTACGACAAGCGCGCGTAAGGCGCGGGCGCCAAACTACCAAACCTCGTCATGGCCGGGCTTGTCCCGGCCATCCACGTCTTGCTTGCTTTATTGATAAGCAAAGAAAGACGTGGATGCCCGGCCCAAGGCCGGGCATGACGGTGTGAGGCTGTGCGCCAATCTTAATCTGGGTGGGACTTCCCCGTGACTTTCGACGTCTATCTCAATGTCGCCGTCGGCGGCCTGTTGACCGGCCTGGTCTACGGGCTGATGGCGCTCGGCCTGTCGGTGATTTTCGGCGTCGTGCGGGTGGTCAATTTCGCGCACGGCGAGATGATGACCATCGCGATGTATATCGCGATCACGCTGTTCCAGGCCTTGCATCTCGACCCGCTGGTGATGCTGGTGCCGGTCGCGGCGGTGCTGTTCTGCCTCGGCTATGCCCTGCAGGCCGGCATCATCAATCCGTTCATCACACGGCCCGAGCACAGCCAGTTCCTGCTGCTGGTGGCGATCGCCATCATCATCATCAACGTGCTGCTGATCCTGTTCGGACCGGACGCGCAGAGCGTGCAGACCTCGTATTCCTATGACAGCTTCCAGGTCGGCAAGCTGATCGTCGACGCCACCAAGCTCTATGCCGCCGGGGCGGCGCTGGCGGTCGCCGTCGCACTCTATGCGTTCTTCCGCTTCACCGCGATCGGCACCGCGATCCGCGCCTGCGCCGACAATTACACCGGCGCCCTGGTGGTCGGCCTCGACGTCAAGCATCTCTACGCGCTGACGTTCGGTCTGGGCGCGGCCTGCGTCGGCGCCGCCGGCGTCATGCTGGTGCTGATCGTCGACGTCACGCCCTCGCTCGGGCCGGCCTATACTTTGCTGGCCTTCGTCATCGTCATAACCGGCGGGCTCGGCTCGATGCCGGGCGCGCTCATCGGTGGCGTGCTGATCGGCGTGACCGAGGCGATGGCCGGGCTGATCTTCACGCCGTCGGCGAAAAGCATGTTCGCTTTCGGCATTCTGGTTCTGGTGCTGCTGTTCCGTCCGCAGGGCATCATGGGCAAAAAGGCCGCATGATGTTTGCCCGGCTGTTCGAAAACGTATCGCGTCGCACGCTGGTTCTTCTCGGCGTGCTGCTGGTCGGGATGTTCGGCGCGCCGCTGGTAGCCAGCGACTATCTGCTCACCGTGCTCATTCTCATTCTGTACTTTGCCTATATCGGCCAGGCTTGGAACATCATGATGGGCTTTGCCGGACAACTGTCCCTCGGTCATGCCCTTTATGTCGGCCTCGGCGCCTATACCGCGGCGGCGCTCTATGTGCATTTCGGCATCGGGCCGTGGCTCGGCCTTCTGGTGGCGGTGCCGGTGGCGGCTTTGGCGGGGGCCTTCATCGGCTTCCTGGCGTTCCGCTTCAAGGTCGGCGGCGTCTATTTCGCCATCCTCACCATCGCGGTGGCGGAATTCGCCCGCGTCGGCTTCGACCATTTGAGCTGGACCAAGGGTTCGTCCGGCCTGTTCCTGCCGGTGGCGCAATACACCCATAACGATCTCTGGCTGCTGCGCGGCCAGCCGGTGATGTTCTATTACGTCCTGCTGGTGGCGACCGTGCTGGCCTTCGTGTTCTGCAGGGCGCTGCTGAAAAGCCGGATCGGCTATTTCTGGCTGGCGATCCGCGAGGACGAGACCGCCGCGCGCTCGGCCGGCATCGACACCTTCCGCTACAAGATGATCGCGGTGGTGATCTCGGCCAGCATGACCTCGTTCGCCGGCGTGATCTACGCGTTCTATTACAATAACCTGTTCCCCGAGCAGGTGTTTCACATATCGCGCTCGATCGAGATCATTCTCGGGCCGATCGTCGGCGGCGTTGGCACCTTGTTCGGACCCATCATTGGCGCATTCCTGCTGACTGGAATGTCGGAAACGCTGATCGCCGCGCTGGCCGCGCTCGGCGTCGATCTGCCCGGCGCCAAGCAGGTGTTCTACGGCATCTGCCTGCTGCTGGTGATCATGGCGTTGCCGGACGGCGTCTGGCCGTGGCTGTCGCGCCGCATCGGATTGACGGAGCGCGAGAAATGAGCGCGCTTCTCAAAGTCGAAGGCATCAGCAAGCGCTTCCGCGGCCTTCTCGCCGTCGACCGCTTGAGCTTCGAAGTGCCGGAAGGCGGTATCTTCGCGGTGATCGGCCCGAACGGCGCCGGCAAGACCACTCTGTTCAACATGATCGCCGGCGTCTATGCGCCGGATGGCGGCGCCATCAGCTTCGCCGGCGAGCGCATCGAGGGCCTCGCGCCCGACCGCATCTGCCGGCGCGGCATCGGCCGCACCTTCCAGATCGTGCGGCCGTTCCCGGCGCTGTCGGTCGAGGACAACGTCATCGTCGGCGCGCTGATGCATCGCCATGATGTCGTCGATGCGCGCACGCACGCGCACGAGGTGCTGCGCAAGCTCGATCTTTACGACAAGCGCGGGCAACGCGCCTCGTCGCTGACCTTGCCCGACCGCAAGCGGCTGGAAGTGGCGCGCTCGCTCGCCACCGATCCGAAGCTGCTGCTGCTCGACGAAGTGATGGCGGGCCTGCGGCCGACCGAAACCGACCGGATTGTTTCCATCTTGCGGGAGCTCAATCGCGACAGCGGCCTCACCATTCTGCTGATCGAGCATGTGATGCGCGCGGTAATGGCGCTGGCGGGCCGCATTCTGGTGCTGCACCACGGCGCGTCGATCGCCGAGGGTCAGCCTGCCGAAGTGGTGCGCGATCAGGCCGTGATCGATTCCTATCTGGGCGCGGAGGATATCTAGCGCATGATCCCGAAAAGTGGGCACCGGTTTCCCGCCTTCGCGAAGCCCGCTTCGGCGGGCGAAGGAAGGTCGGATAAGATCATGCGCAAAGGAAATGCGTATGCTTCGCATTGAAAACCTCGACGTCTTCTACGGCGACGCGCGGGCGCTCGACGGCGTCTCGCTCGATATCGCCGAAGGTTCAATCGTCGCCATCGTCGGCGCCAATGGCGCCGGCAAGACCTCGCTGATCCGCACCATTGCCGGCATGCACAGGCCGGGTCGCGGCCGCATCCTGTATCGCGGCGTCGATATCGCCGGCTGGCCGAGCCACAAGGTCTGCGACCTCGGCATCGGCCAGGTGGCGGAAGGCCGTCAGGTGTTTCCGACCTTGTCGATCGCCGAAAACCTGCTGACGGGCGCGCTGCTGCCGCGCGCTCGTGCGTTGCGCGACCGCAATCTCGAGAAGGTCTATGCGATGTTTCCGCTGCTCACCGAGCGGCGCAATCAGGCCGCCGGCACTTTGTCGGGCGGCGAACAGCAGATGCTGGCGATCGGACGCTGCCTGATGGGCGCGCCGGATCTGGTGATGTTCGACGAGCCGTCGCTCGGCCTGGCGCCGACCATCGTCCAGCAGGTGCTCAAGACAGTGCGCGACCTCAACCGCGACGGCCTGACCTGCGTCCTGGTCGAGCAGAACGTCGCGGTGTCGCTCAAGCTCGCCAGCCAGGCCTATGTGCTGGAAAACGGCCGCGTCACGTTGTCGGGCACCGGCGAGGCGCTGCTCGGCGACGACCGGGTGCGGCAGGCCTATCTCGGCATGTAGTCCGGTGTGGAAGGCAGCCTAGCGCGGAAGATAGCCGCGGCCGTGGACCCGGCGCTGGCGGCGCATCAGCAAATCGAGCGCGGCCACCCGCATGCTCAACGGGCAATGCGGGAAACTGGCGCGCAGCAGTTTGAGCGCCTCGGCGTCGGTCGCCGGCGAGAATTGCAGAACGCTTTCCGCCATGCGGGCGGCATCGGATGCCAGCGAAGCCGGACGCCATGCGATTTTGAGAGCTTCGCCCATCGATCCGATCCTTGTGGGTTTCAGAGCCAGTCTGAGACCCCGGCAGCCCAGAGTGCGGCCTGTGCCGTTAGCAAATGGTTAACAACGCGAAACGGCCGGCGGTTCCATCCGCCGGCCGTCTTTTCGTGTCTTTTGACGGATCGAGACTATTTCAGCGCCGGCCCGATGGTCACCGACAGGGTGCCGACGCCTTCGACCGCGCATTCCAGTTTGTCGCCGGCCACACAGGCGGCAACGCCGGCCGGCGTTCCGGTCATGATGATGTCGCCGGCGGCCAGTTCGACCATCTTCGACAGATCGGCGATGATTTCCGGCACGTTCCAGATCAGCTGGTTGAGATCGCCGTCCTGACGGATCGTGCCGTTGCACTTGAGCGTGATCTTGCCCGCCGTCGGGTGGCCGCTCTCGGAGGCCGGCTTGATCGCGCCCATTGGGGCGGAGTGGTCGAAGGCCTTGCCGACTTCCCACGGCCGCTTCAGGTCGCGCGAGGCGATCTGCAGGTCGCGGCGGGTGAGGTCGATGCCGACCGCATAGCCGTAGATGCAGTCATTGGCCTTGTCGGCGGGAATGTTGCGGCCGCCCGACTTGAGCGCCACCACCAGTTCGACCTCGTGGTGCATGTCCTTGGTCAGCGACGGATACGGCACGGTGCCGCCATCCGGTACGATCATGTCGGCCGCCTTGGCGAAATAGAACGGCGGCAGGCGCTCGTCCTGGCCCATCTCGCGGATGTGCTCGATGTAGTTACGGCCGACGCACCAGATGCGGCGGACCGGAAAAGTCTTGGAGGTGCCGGCAACCGCGATGACGGGCTGCGGCGGCGCAGGAATAACGGTGTCCGCGCTCATGGGTTTTTGCCTTTGGATTTCAGGTTTAAGAGGGTGAAAAGAGGCCGATTGGCCCGGTTTTAGTGGCATTCCGGTATCGCATTATCCGGCGACGGACAAGGCGTAATGGAAAACGTCGCTCGATACTAGGCGGGGGTCGCCATGGCCGCCGACGGCTGCCTGGGCTCCTGTTGCTTGAGCTGGAGGCCGTAGAACGAGGCATAGCGGCCGCCCTGCGCCAGCAGTTCGTCGTGCCGGCCGGATTCCGTCGCGTGGCCGTCTTCGATCACATAGATGCGGTCGGCGTGTGAAATCGTATGCAGGCGATGCGCGATCGCCAGCGTGGTGCGGCCTTCGAACAGATGGTCCATCGCCTCGCGCACCTGCAGTTCGCTCTCCGAATCGAGCGCCGCCGTGGCTTCGTCGAGCAGGATGATCGGCGCATTCTTGATCAGCGCGCGCGCAATCGCGATGCGCTGGCGCTGGCCGCCGGAGAGTTGCAGGCCGTGCTCGCCGACCTGCGCGTCGTAGCCGAGCGGGAACTCCATGATGAAGTCGTGCGCATAGGCGCCCTTGGCGGCGGCGACGATCTCGTCCTCGCTGGCGCCGGGTTTGCCGAAGGCGATGTTCTCGCGGATCGTGCCGCGGAACAGGAATACGTCCTGCCCGACATAGGCGACGGTCTGGCGCAGCGAACGCCGCGACACCTTGGTGATGTCCTGGCCGTCGATGGCGATCCTGCCGT
>JAQSCR010000565.1:0-3104 GCA_029945495.1 Pseudolabrys sp.
TCGCCGGCGTGCGCGAGGACGTCACCGACATGGTCCTCAACATCAAGGACATCGCCATCAAGATGCAGGGCGAAGGCCCCAAGCGCATGGTGGTGAAGAAGCAGGGTCCCGGCACCGTGACCGCCGGCGACATCCAGACCGTCGGCGACGTGGTCGTGCTCAATCCCGATCTCATCCTCTGCACCCTCGACGAGGGCGCCGAGATCCGCATGGAATTTACCGTCAATACCGGCAAGGGCTACGTCCCGGCCGAGCGCAACCGTCCGGAAGACGCCCCGATCGGGCTGATCCCGGTCGACAGCCTGTATTCGCCGGTGCGCAAGGTTTCCTACAAGGTCGAGAACACCCGCGAAGGACAGATCCTCGACTACGACAAGCTGACGATGACTATCGAGACCAACGGCGCGCTGTCGCCCGATGATGCGCTCGCCTATGCGGCGCGCATCCTGCAGGACCAGCTCAACGTGTTCGTGAATTTCGAGGAGCCGCGCAAGGAGCAGGCCGCCGAGACTATTCCGGACCTCGCCTTCAACCCGGCCTTCCTCAAGAAGGTCGACGAGCTCGAGCTGTCGGTGCGTTCGGCCAACTGTCTCAAGAACGACAACATCGTCTACATCGGCGATCTCGTTCAGAAGACCGAAGCCGAAATGCTGCGCACGCCGAATTTCGGCCGCAAGTCGCTCAACGAGATCAAGGAAGTGCTGGCGCAGATGGGCCTCCACCTCGGCATGGAAGTGCCGGGCTGGCCGCCGGAAAACATCGAAGAGCTCGCCAAGCGCTTCGAGGATCATTACTAAAAACTACTCGAACCGGGCGCCGCCCGGTTCGTGCTTTTGGCCGCCTTCCGCGGCGTGCCGGAATGATCCGGTGCATACAGGATAGAGGCAGGGAGTTACGCGATGCGTCACGGTAAAGTTTACAGAAAATTGGGCAGGCATTCCTCGCATCGTATGGCGATGTTTGCGAACATGGCCGCCTCTCTGATCAAGCACGAGCAGATCGTCACCACCTTGCCGAAGGCGAAGGAGCTTCGTCCGATCGTCGAGAAGCTGGTGACGCTCGGCAAGAAGGGCGATCTCGCCGCCCGCCGCCAGGCGATTTCCGAGCTCGGCGATATCGCCATGGTCAAGAAGTTGATCGACGTGATCGCGCCGCGCTACAAGGATCGCCAGGGCGGCTACACCCGCATCATGAAGGCGGGCTTCCGTCACGGCGACAACGCTGCCGTGGCCGTGATCGAATTCGTCGACCGCGACGTCGAAGCCAAGGGCAAGGATTCAGGCCCGGTGCAGGCCAAGAAGGCTTCCGAAGACGCGAACGCGGCGGCGTAAGCGCCGCCCGCGGGCCACTTCAGCAATCGGAAAAGCCCGGACCTTGGTCCGGGCTTTTTTCGTTGGTGTCGCGGCCGTGGCCGCCGCCTGGCCAACCGGAACCATCGGCTCTCCGGTCCGTTGGTTTAATAGCGAACCCCTCGCAGAAAATGACGTGGTCGCTGGTATCCGGGGGCCGCGCCAGAAGGATGCACATTATGAAAAATCTTTATGCCGCAGCTGCAGTCGTCGCACTGACCGCCGCACTGGGAACCTCTGCAGTGTTTGCTCAGGGCAAGAGCGGCAGTCACGGCGGCGGCTCTTCGTCATTCGTCATGTCGCCGGGCTCGGAACGGGGTCTCGATCGCGCCGATATCGCCGCCGGTAAGCATGGTGCCCGCGGACGGGCCAATGCGCGTACGCGCGGGTCGCACGCCATGGGCTTCTGCCCGCCGGGGCAGGCGAAGAAGGCTGGGCAAGGCAGCCGGTTCGCGTGCTGACCGAGTTAGGGCCTATACGTCACCGATAAAGAAAGCCCGGACCTTGGTCCGGGCTTTTTCATTCGCCGCCGGCCGCTGAAAGTCCCTGGTGAAATCGGAAAATCCGTGATGGCCGTCACATCGGCGGGCCGGTATCATGATATCCGAAGCGCGCGCGGCAAGGATGCGCGCAGGCTCATGGGGAGGGTATTCATGGTTCGCGGTCGAGGGTTGGCATTGGCGCTGAGCATGGCGCTCACGGGTTTGACAAATGCGGCTCAGGCGCAATCGCCGCTGATCGAGCGCGGCGGCTATCTCGTCAATACGATCATGACCTGCCAGAACTGCCACACGCCGATCGGACCGAACGGTCCCGATTTCAGCAAGGCGCTGTCCGGCGGTCTGTCCTGGGACGAGCCGCCCTTCAAAGTGACCGCGCCGAACATAACGCAGGACAAGGAAACCGGCATCGGCGCCTGGACCGATGCCCAGATCAAGACGCTGCTGCGCACCGGCAAGCGGCCGAACGGCGTGCAGATCGCCGAAGTGATGCCGACTTCGTTTTACGGTATCCTGACCGAGAGAGACATGGACGCCATCGTCGCTTACTTGCGCACGGTCAAGCCGATCACGAATACGGTGCCGGCGCCGGTCTACAAAATCCCGCTGCCGCACCACGCCTTCCCGGGTTCGGAAACGCCTTACACCGAGGCGATGCTGACCGACAAAGTGAAGAAGGGTTTCTACCTCGCCACTATCGGCCACTGCATGGAGTGCCACACGCCGTTCGGCAAGCGCGGCAAGGATTTCGTCGGCGATCTCGGCAAAGGCGGGATGGAATTTCCCGGCCCGTGGGGCAAGTCGGTGTCGCGCAACATTACGTCGAGCAAGACCAAAGGTCTCGGCGGCTGGACCGATGCCCAGATCAAGACGGCGATCACCACCGGCGTCGACGATGAGGGCAAGCACCTCAAACCGCCGATGGGCTTTCCGTATTACGCGCACATGACCGGCGACGATCTCGATGCGGTCGTCGCCTATCTGCGCACCGTGCCGGCGAAGGAATAGGGGGCTTACCTCGCCCCGCATTTGCGGGGCGAGGTGGGCTTTCTAATGAAATGAGAAAGCCGGGTGAGGGGCAGTGCATGGCCCCGCACCCGGTTCGCACCTTTCAGGTGCCCGCCACCCTCTCCCCGTAAACGGGGAGAGGGAAGAAAGCTTGCCCCCGCGGCACCGCCTTGCCGTGCTGGCGCCGCCGTCAGCCCTCCCATGCCGCGCCCGGCCAGGGATGGCAAAATCGCAAAAAACCACCGTA
>JAQSCR010000565.1:3114-7547 GCA_029945495.1 Pseudolabrys sp.
AGAATCGCCGGTCACGCCTTCAATCCGCGCCTGCCTCGGCCTATATCGAAGGCACCGCGGCTGGAGAGAATCGACATGGCTTTGAAGGTTCGTTTTGCAGTGCTTTGGGTAGGGCTCGGGGTGTTGGTGGCAGCCGGGCTGCTGCCGGTTTCGGCGCAGGCGCAGGCTCCCGCACTGGAGCGGCGGGTGCCGAACGCCGCCGAGTTGCGCCTGTCCTATGCGCCGGTGGTGCAGCGCGTGGCGCCCGCCGTGGTCAATGTCTATGCCGCCAAGATCGTGCAGAACCGCAATCCGCTGTTCGACGATCCGATCTTCCGCCGCTTCTTCGGCGTGCCGGGCGACGCCGGCAACCAGTTGCAGCGCTCGCTCGGCTCCGGCGTCATCGTCGATGCCTCGGGCCTCATCGTCACCAATGTCCACGTCATCGAAGGCGCCGACGAGATCAAGGTCTCGCTCGCCGACAAGCGCGAATTCGAGGCGACGGTCGTGCTCAAGGACCCGCGCACCGACTTGGCCGTGCTGCGCATCAAGGACGGCAAGGAGAAGTTTCCGTTTCTCGACTTCGCCAATTCCGACGCCCTCGAGGTCGGCGACGTCGTGCTGGCCATCGGCAATCCGTTCGGCGTCGGGCAGACCGTGACGCATGGCATCGTCTCGGCGTTGGCGCGCACGCAAGTCGGCGTGTCCGATTATCAGTTCTTCGTCCAGACCGACGCGGCGATCAATCCCGGTAATTCCGGCGGCGCGCTGGTCGATCTCACCGGCAGACTGGTCGGCATCAACACGGCGATCTTCTCGCGCTCGGGCGGGTCGCAAGGCGTCGGCTTCGCCATTCCCGCCAATATGGTGCGGGTGGTGACGACCTCGGCCAAGACCGGCGGCAGCGCGGTCAAGCGCCCCTGGTTAGGGGCCAAGCTGCAGGCAGTGACGCCCGAGATCGCCGACAGCATGGGCCTCAAGCGTCCGGCCGGCGCGCTGATTGCGAGCGTCACCTCCGGCGGGCCGGCGGCGCACGCCGGGCTCAAGGCCGGCGATCTGATCGTGTCGGTGGACGGGCAGGCGGTCGACGACACCAACGCGTTCGACTATCGCTTCGCCACCAAGGCCCTCGACGGCGTCGCCAAGCTCGGCATCGTGCGCGCCGGCAAGGACGTCGTGGCAACGGTCGCCTTGCAGACCGCGCCGGAAATGCCGCGTGAGGAAATCACCATCCGCTCACGCTCGCCGTTCTCCGGCGCCAAGGTCGCCAATTTGTCGCCGGCGCTCGCCGACGAGTTGCAGTTGCAGAACATCGACAACGGCGTCGTCATCCTCGATGTCGACAACGGTTCCTACGCCAGCAATCTCGGCTTCCAGCGCGGCGACGTGATCGAAGAGGTCAACGGCGCGCATATCGGCAAGACCAAGGACCTCGAGGCCGCCGCCAAGACGCCGAGCGGCGCCTGGCGCATCGTCGTCATGCGGCGCGGCCAGCGGATTTCCGCGGTGTTCGGCGGATGATCACCCGCCCTAAAACCGGGCCCAATCTGTTCGCCGCCGCCGGCCTCGACAAGGACGCGCCGCGGCCGCTCGCCGACAAGCTGCGGCCGCAAAAGCTCGACGAAGTGGTGGGGCAGGACCATCTGCTCGGTCCTGATGGCGCGCTCACGCGCATGCTGGCGACGCGCTCGCTCGGCTCGCTCGTCTTCTGGGGTCCGCCCGGCACCGGCAAGACCACGGTGGCGCGGCTCTTGGCGGATGCGACCGAGCTACAGTTCGAGCAGATCTCGGCGGTGTTTTCCGGCGTCGCCGATCTCAAGAAGGTGTTCGACGCGGCCAGGCTGCGGCGCGAAAGCGGCAAGGGCACGCTGCTGTTCGTCGATGAGGTGCACCGCTTCAACCGGGCGCAGCAGGACAGCTTCCTTCCGGTGATGGAAGACGGCACCATCGTCCTAGTTGGCGCCACGACTGAGAATCCGTCGTTTGAACTCAACGCCGCTCTGTTGTCGCGCGCGCGCGTGTTGGTGTTCCGCTCGCTCGACGCAACAGCGATCGAGAAGCTGCTGACGCGCGCCGAGGAGCTCGAAGGCAAGCCATTGCCGCTCGATGCGGCGGCGCGCACGGCGCTCGCCAGCATGGCCGACGGCGACGGCCGCGCCTCGCTGACGCTTGCCGAGGAGGTCTGGCGCGCCGCACGACCGGGCGAAATCTTCGACCAGGCCAAGCTGCAGGAGATCGTGCAGCGGCGCGCGCCGATCTACGACAAGGCGCAGGATGGCCATTACAATCTGATCTCGGCGCTGCATAAATCGGTGCGCGGCTCCGACCCCGATGCCGCGCTGTATTATCTCGCCCGCATGCTGGATGCCGGCGAGCCGCCGCTTTACATCTGCCGCCGCGTCGTGCGCATGGCGATCGAGGATATTGGCCTCGCCGATCCGCAGGCCTTGCTGATCGCCAATGCCGCCAAGGAAACCTACGACTTCCTCGGGAGCCCGGAAGGCGAACTCGCCATCGCCCAGGCGGTGATCTATTGCGCCACCGCGCCGAAATCGAACGCCGGCTATGCCGCCTATGGCGCTGCCATGCAGGTCGCCAAGAACGCCGGCTCGCTGCTGCCGCCGAAACACATCCTCAATGCGCCGACCAATCTGATGAAGTCGGAAGGCTATGGCCGCGGCTATTCCTACGACCACGACACCGACGAGGCGTTCTCCGGCCAGAACTATTTTCCCGATGCGTTGCCGCGCCAGCAGTTTTACAACCCGCCCGAACGCGGATTCGAGCGCGAGATCAGGAAGCGCCTCGACTACTGGGCCAAGCTGAGGAAAGAACGGGGCGGGGAATGAGTCTCTGGAAATGCGCGGCAGTGGCCGCAATGCTGGCGGCTGCGGGCGCGCCGGCACGGGCGGCCGACGTCCTTACCGGCCGCTGGGCTGCCGATCAGGCCGCCTGCGAGGGCGGCTTTTTCACTCCCTCGCCGTTGGTCGTCACCAGTTATGCGGTGCGCTGGCAGGGCGATACCTGCCGGATCGGCCGCATGTACAAGGCCGGCGAGACGACCTACATTCAGGCTTTCTGCTGGGGTGCAACCGGCGAGCGTTCGATCCCGGTATCGCTGCACCCGCATGCCGGACGGCTGCAGGTGACATGGGATCGCGCGCCGCGCGGCGATCTCAGGCGCTGCCAATGAACGAAACCGGTTTCGACATTGACGCCTATTGCCGTCGTATCGGTTTTTCCGGCGCGCGGACGCAGACGATTGAAACCTTGCGCGCGATTCATTTGCTGCATCCGCAGGCCGTCGTCTTCGAAAATCTTGACGTATTGCTGGGGCGCGCCGTGCGGCTCGACGCCGACAGCCTGCAACGCAAGATGGTGCAGGGCGGGCGTGGCGGCTACTGCTTCGAGCAGAATTCGCTGTTGTTTCACGCGCTCACGGCGCTCGGCTTTGCCGTCACCGCGATGATGGCGCGCGTCCGCTATCAGGTGCCCGACGACGTCCGCACCGGCCAAACGCATATGCTGTTGCGGGTCGACATTGATGGCGTGCCTTACATCGCCGATGTCGGCTTCGGCGGCAATACGATGACGGGTCCTCTGCGGCTCGACGATACGGCAGAGCAGGCCACGCCGCATGGGCCGTTCCGCCTTGTAGCCGCGGGCAACGGCTATCGCGTCGAGGCCAGGCTGCGCGACGCGTGGGCGCCGCTTTACGTCTTTGCGCCCGAGCCGCAGCACCCGCTCGACCTCGAAATCGGCAACTGGTTCACATCGACCCACCCGCAATCGCGCTTCAAAAGTGGCCTGATCGCGGCGCGGGTCGTGCCGGACGGCCGATTTTCCCTCAATGACCGGGATCTGGCCTTTCATAGGTTAAACGCCCCAAGCGAGCGGCGTGTGCTACAGACGGAAGCTGAATTACGCGACGCGCTCTCCGGCCTGTTCGGATTGACCCTTCCGGACGATCCTGGCCTTGGCGCGGCGCTTACAAAAACCCTGGTTGGAGCAGTTTGATGAGAGGCGGCAGAGAAGGCCCGCGGCCCGGCGGCGGCAAATCGTCCGTCGGCAGAACGCCCGGCGGAAAGCGCGCGCCGGCAGGGCGCGGCGGCCGTCAGGATCGGCAGAAAGATCGCAGCGAACCAAGATCCGCGAAATTTGGCGGCAAGCCTGGCGCCAAGTTCGCCGGCAAGAGCCGCGACATGCGCGGCGATTTCAAAGCCGACAAGCGCGGCGGCAAATTCGCTGCAAAGTCAGGTAGCAGGCCCGGCGCCAATTTCGGCGCAAGGTCTGAGGCAAGGTCTAAGGCAAGATCTGGCGGAAGAGCCGAGGCGAAACCCGAAGGCCGCCCCAATCGGCGCTTCGACGCCAAGTTCGACGTCAAGCCGGGGCCGCGCGCGGCGGCGTCACCGGGCGTCAGGCCGGGCGCGCGTTCGCGCACCCGGCCCCACAGT
>JAQSCR010000565.1:7557-8776 GCA_029945495.1 Pseudolabrys sp.
TCCTGCCGGTTCGATCCGCAATGAGAAGGGCCGCGCTTTCCCGGCCCGCCCGCCGCGCGACAACTCGTTCTCGACCAAGGCCGCGATGGCGGCGGCGCCCGCGCCGAAGCCAAAGGCCGTGCCCAACCCGGCCAACTATTCCGCCGGCGTGCAGACCATCTTCGTCACGCCGGATGAAGACGGCATGCGCGTCGATCGCTGGTTCGAGGCGCGTTTCCCCGGCCTGTCGTTCAGTCACATCCAGCGCATCGTCCGCAAGGGCGAGGTGCGGGTGAACAGCCGCCGCACCGAGCCGAAGAGCCGTCTCGTCGCTGGGCAGGCCGTGCGCATTCCGCCGCTGCAGCTCGAAGCGCCGAAGGTGCGCGAGGAAGCCCCTCAAGCGATGAAGGATCGCGAATTCCTCCGCTCGATCACTCTGTCGGAAGACGACGACGTGCTGGTGCTGAACAAGCCCGCTGGACTTGCCGTGCAGGGCGGCTCCGGTGTGAAGGAAAACATCGACGACATGCTCGAGTCGTTGCGCGCGCCGCATGCCGATGCGCAGCGGCCGCGCCTGGTGCATCGTCTCGACAAGGACACCGCCGGCTGTCTGTTGGTGGCGAAGACACGTTTCGCCGCCGCGGCACTGGCCAAGACCTTCCGCACCCGCGCTGCGCGCAAGATCTACTGGGCGCTGGTCGCCGGCGTGCCGAAGCCGAAGCAGGGCCGCATCTCGACTTATCTCGCCAAATACGAGGACGAGGAAGACTCCTACATGCGCATCGCCAAGCATGGCGAGAAGGATGCCGTGCACGCGGTGACTTATTACGCCGTGGTGGAAACCTCGGCGCAGAAGCTCGCCTGGATTTCGCTCAAGCCCGTCACCGGCCGCACCCATCAGCTGCGCGCGCACATGGCCTTTGTCGGCAATCCGATCATCGGCGATCCGAAATATTTCAACATCGAGAACTGGGAACTGCCTGGCGGCATCCAGAACAGACTACATTTGCTGGCGCGGCGCATCGTCGTGCCGCACCCGCGCGGCGGCACCATCGATATTTCGGCGCCGCTGCCGCCGCATATGAAGCAGTCGTGGGACCTGCTCGGCCTCGAGGTCGACCGCTATGACCCGATCGTCGACGCGCCGGAAGAGGACTAGCAGACAGTTGTTGTCATCACCGGGCTTGTCCCGGTGATCCCGCTTAGGGGCGCATTACCTTCCTAAGCGGGATGGCCGGGA
>JAQSCR010000566.1:0-1989 GCA_029945495.1 Pseudolabrys sp.
GCTGGAAGCCGGCGGCCGCGACAACTGGATCTGGTTTCACATTCCGGTCGGCTATCTGTTCGCCATCGGCAATCCGCGCGCCGACTGGATGTTCAAGACCGAGCCCGAGCCAGGGCTCAACGGCCGCAGCCTCAATTATCCGCGCGGCAAGGTGATCGGCGGCTCGTCGGCGATCAACGGCATGATCTATATGCTCGGTCAGGCGACCGATTACGACCAATGGCGGCAGCTCGGCCTGCCGGGCTGGTCGTGGGACGACGTGCGGCCGTATTTCCGCAAGCATGTCGATCATTTCATCAAAGGCGACGAGCACGGCGCGGGCGGCGAGTGGCGGGTCGAGCGGCAAAGGCTGTCGTGGGAAATCCTCGAAGCTTTCCGCCAGGCGGCGGTGCAATACGGCATTCCGGCGGTCGACGATTTCAACACCGGCGACAACGAAGGCATCGGCTATTTTCATGTCAACCAGAAGCTCGGCCGGCGCTGGTCGGCGGCGCGCGGGTTTCTCAAGCCGGTGATGGGGCGCAAGAACCTTCGCGTCGAGTCCGGCTGTCTCGCCGAGGCCGTGACGTTCGATGGAAAGCGCGCCAATGGCGTGCGCTGGCGGCAGAACGGCGAACTGCGTAGCGCCAAATGTCGCGGCGAAGTCATTCTGTCCGCCGGCGCCATCGGCTCGCCGCATCTGCTGATGCTGTCCGGCGTCGGCGCCGCCGCGCATCTGGCGCAGCACGGCATCGTGACGTTGCTCGATAGACCCGGCGTCGGCAGTAACCTGCAAGATCATCTGCAGCTGCGCACGATCTTCAAGGTGTCGGGCGTCAAGACCTTGAACGCGATGTACGCGACGCTCGCCGGCCGCGCCGGCATGGGGCTCGATTATGTCCTGCGGCGGCGCGGGCCGATGACCATGGCGCCGTCGCAACTTGGCGCCTTCACCAAATCCGACAAGACGCAGGACCGCGCCAATATCCAGTATCATGTGCAGCCTCTGTCGCTCGACAAGTTCGGCGAGCCGCTGCATCCGTTTCCGGCGTTCACGGCGAGCGTCGCCAACTTGCGGCCGACGTCGCGCGGGCAGCTCACGCTCAAATCCGCCGATCCGGCGCAGGCTCCTGCGATTGCGCCGAACTATCTGTCGACGCCGGAAGACCGCCGCGTCGCCGCCGATTCGATCCGCGTCACGCGCGCCATCGTCGCGCAGGAGGCGTTGCGCCAATATGCGCCGGTCGAATATCTGCCGGGCATGCAGGTTTCAGGCGATGACGAAGCCGCGCTGGAGAAAGCCGCCGGCGATGTCGGCACCACGATCTTCCATCCGGTCGGCACCGCGCGCATGGGCCGCGAGGACGATGCGCGCGCGGTGGTCGATGCGCGGCTGCGCGTCATCGGCATCGATGGACTGCGGGTGATCGATGCGTCGGTGATGCCATCGATCACCTCGGGCAACACCAATTCGCCAACCATGATGATCGCCGAAAAGGGCGCGGCGATGATTCATGAGGACGCGAAGCGCTAAGGCAGCGCCTTCAGGAACCGGATCGGCTTGCCGGGCGCTATCGCTTGCGCCGCGGCGATGATCGCGTTCGAGTCGATGCCGTAGTGCCGGTACAGCTCGGCCAGCGAGCCGGTCTGGCCGAAATGCTCGACGCCGAGCGCGCGGGTGCGATGGCCCAAGACTGCCCCTAACCACGCCAAGGTCGCCGGATGGCCGTCGACCACGCTGACGATGCCGCAATGCGGCGGCAGGTCGCCGAGCAGCCGCTCGATATGCGAGCGCGCATGCACCAGCCCGCGCTCGCGGGCGCGTTGCGCCGCGCTCCAGCCGGCGTTGAGCCGGTCGGCGGAGGTGACGGCGAGCAAGCCGATGTCGCGGCGGTCCTCCGCCATCAGGCCGACGGCGTTTATGGCTTCCGGCGCGATGGCGCCGGTATAGGCGACGATCACCTGGGCATTCGGCCCCGGCTTGCGCAGCCAGTAGGCGCCGTCGACGAT
>JAQSCR010000566.1:2002-8767 GCA_029945495.1 Pseudolabrys sp.
CTGCGCAGCTCCGGTGTGATTGCTCGGTTGATCTGCTCGATCGGTCGCGTTGATAGCCGCAAATAAACCGCGCCGCCCGTCTCGTCCCGCAGCCAGTTCTGTTCGGAGGGTTCGCCCGAGCCATCCTTCTGCATATAAGCGAAGGCCCAGTTCATGATCACCGAGAGTTCGTCGACATAGGCTGGTTCGAACGAGGCCAACCCGTCCTGCGCCACGCCGATCAGCGGCTCGGCAATCGACTGATGCGCGCCGCCTTCGCCGGCCAGCGTAATGCCGGACGGCGTCGCCACCACCATGAAGCGCGCGTCCTGGTAGCAGGCGTAATTCAGCGCATCGAGGCCGCGGGCGATGAACGGATCGTACAAAGTGCCGATCGGCAGCAGGCGTTCGCCGTTGATCGAATGCGACAGGCCGAGCGCCGACAACAGAATAAACAGGTTCATCTCGGCAATGCCGAGCTCGATGTGCTGGCCCTTCGGTGAGAATTCCCAGTTGAAGGTCGAGGGGATGCGCTCGCTCTTGAATGTGTCCTTCATGACCTCGCGGGCAAAAAGTCCGCGCCGATTTACCCAGGGGCCGAGATTGGTTGACACCGTCACGTCGGGCGACGTTGTAACGATGCGGCGGGTGAACTCGCTGTCGGCGCGGCCAATTTCATTCAAGATAGCGCCGAAGCCGGTCTGCGTCGCCATCACCGGCTGCATGGTGATCGGGATGTCGTCGGGCACGTCGATCACCGGCGCGCTCAGGCGGCGATTCTTTTCGGTCGCGAACGGCACGGCGTCGAGGAAGGCCTGCAGCTTCTCCGGCTGTGCGATGGCTTCGAACTTGTCCCACTCATGCTCCGGCCGCACGCCCATGGCCGCCTGAAAGGTCTCCATCTGCGCCGGCGTCATCATGCCGGCATGGTTGTCCTTGTGCCCGGCCATCGGCAGGCCGAAGCCTTTGACGGTGTAGCAAATGAAGCAGGTCGGCTTTTGAGGATGCGCGCCGTGTAAGGCGGCGAGCACCGCCGGCAGATCGTGGCCGCCGAGATTGTTCATGAGGCGCGCAAGTTCGTCGTCACTGCGCTTGGCGATCAGCTTGGACACGTCGCCTTGATCACCGATCTCGTCGTTAAGGCGCTTGCGCCAGGCCGCGCCACCGGCGAACACCAGCGCCGAGTAGAGCTGGTTCGGACAGCTGTCGATCCACGCCTTGAGCTTGTCGCCGCCCGGCTCCTTGAACGCGGCTTGCTGCAGCGAACCGTATTTCACGATCACCACATCCCAGCCGAAATTCTTGAACAACTGCTCGTAACGTTCCCACAGGCCTTCGCGCACGACGGCGTCAAGACTCTGCCGGTTGTAGTCGATGATCCACCAGCAATTGCGCAGGCCCTGCTTCCAGCCGTCGAGCAGCGCTTCGAAGATATTGCCTTCGTCGAGCTCGGCATCGCCGACCAGAGCCACCATGCGGCCTTCCGGGCGGCTCAGGCCCCAGCCATGCGCGCGCACGTAATCTTGCGTCAGCGAGGAGAACAAAGTCTGTGCCACGCCGAGGCCAACCGAGCCGGTCGAGAAGTCGACGTCGTCGGTGTCCTTGGTGCGCGACGGATAGCTTTGCGCGCCTTTGTAGCCGCGAAAGGCTTGCAGCTTCTCCTTGGTCTGCTTGCCGAGCAGGTACTGGATCGCGTGATAGATCGGCGAGGCATGCGGCTTGACCGCGACGCGGTCCTGCGGCCGCAGCACGTCGAAGTAGAGCGCGGTCATGATGGTGGCGAGCGAGGCCGACGAGGCCTGATGGCCGCCGACCTTCAGCCCGTCGGCATTGTCGCGCAGGTGGTTGGCATTGTGAATGGTCCAACTGGCGAGCCACAGCACCTTGCGCTCAAGCGCGGTCAAGGCGGCGAGCTTGTCGGCGGATATGTCGATCGGCTTTTGCATCGGCTGATTATGAGCCTGGGCGACTGGCGATGCATGCCAAAGCCCGTTATAAAAGCAGGCGTTATTAGTTCATTCATTCAGTTTTTCGAGAAAAACAGGTGACTTATGCCAATCCCAGCCCTCGATGCGGTCGACCTTAAAATCCTGGCTTTGCTGCAGGTCGACGGCCGCATGAGCATCAACGATCTGGCGGCCAAGGTCGGGCTGTCGCCGTCGCCCTGCCTGCGCCGCGTGCGCATCCTGGAAAAATCCGGCGTGATCGCCCGCTATGTCGCGGTGCTCGACCAGCGGGCGGTGGGACTTCCGGTCAGTGTTTTTATTTCAGTCAAACTGGAGAAACAGAAGGAAGACCTGCTCGACAAATTCGCCAAGACGATCGCGCGCTGGCCGGAAGTGCTGGAATGCTACCTGATGACCGGGCCGCGCGATTACTGGTTGCGCGTGGTGGTGCCTGACCTTGCCGCCTATGAGCGCTTTCTCAAGACCAAGCTGACGCGGCTCGAAGGCATTGCTTCGATTGAGTCGAGCTTTGCGCTCGAGCAGGTGAAATATACCAACGTATTGCCGGTGGCGTAGTTACCGCACCTTCACCTTCATCGAACCTAACTGATCGATGCGCGCATCGATGACGTCGCCGGGCTTGATCGGGCCGACGCCTTCGGGCGTGCCGGTCATCAGCAGGTCTCCCGGCATCAAGGTGTAATAGGCGGAGGCGAACACGATCAGGTCGGCGATGCCGATGATGAGATCGTTGGTGTTGGCCTTCTGGCGCGTCTCGCCGTTCACCGTCAGCTCGAAACCAAGATTGTTCGGATCCTTCACGCTGTCGGCGGTGACCATATAGGGACCCATGACCGAATAGTTGTCGATCGACTTCCGCAACGAACGCTCTTCAGGGCCGCGCACGGTGATGTCGAGGCCGATGCAGTAACCGGCGACGTGCTTCATCGCGTCTTCGCGCGTCACGCGGTCAGCCTTCGTCCCGATGATAGCGACGAGTTCGATCTCATGGTCGGTACGGCGGTCGGGATGGCGGATGATAATGTCCTGGCTGGCGCCGATCAGCGAACTGGTCGCTTTCAAGAACAGGCCGACGCGCTGGATTTCCGCCACCTGGTTCTGGTGGTGGATCTGCGGATCGGCCTGCGCCTCTTCGAGATGCTTCTTGTAGTTCACCGGCGCGGCAACGATCTTGCCGGGATTGGCGACCGGCGACAGCAGTGCGACATCGGCGAGCGCGAGTACCGTGGCATCCTTGGCGAGCTTTTCGACTTCCGCGCGGATTGCCGGCAGGTTGGCGATCATCAGATCGTGCGTGGGCAGCGGATAGTGGGCAGCCGGCAATATCTTGAGCGCGGCGGTGACGTCCTTGACGCGGTCGCCTTCGACCAGACCGAGACGATTATCGTTGAAGCGGCAGAGTTGCATGAGTGTTTCCGATCGAAGGCTTAAGAGGTTTTTTCCGGCAACCGGATCGCACATTTTCATGCACGGCGCCAGAGCGCGCCGCGCTTAGTCGCGGCGCGTGCATAGCCGTTAGTTGTTTGGCGCGCGCTCCGGCGCGGCCAGCACCGTCTGACAGGCCGGCGGCAGATCGGCCATCGTCAAAGCGCGCGGCGGCTTGCCGCCAGGCGGCCTCGGCTTGGGATGCAGCACCTTGTCGGAGAACCAGTAGTCGAGGCCCTTGCCGCAACCGTCGTCGCCCGGCACCGGCGGCTGCTTGCGGCAATTCGGCGAACCGGCCGGGCATTCCAGCCGCACATGGATGTGATCGTGATGCGCGTACCAGGGCCGCACCTTCTCCATCCAGGCGGGGTGCTTGTCGCCCTGCATCCGGCACATTTCTTTCTTGATCGCGGCATTGACCAGCACGCGCTCGACTTCCGGCTGTTCGGCGGCGGTGCGGATGAAGGCGGCGTGCGCCGGCGTCCAGGTTTTCGGATTGATGTGCTTCCAGTCGCTGGCGACCAGATTGATCGCCGAGGTCTTCTCGCGCTCGTCAGCGCTCAGCACATGACCCGGCATCGGCATGAACCAGATGTCGACGTCGAGCCCGATCTGATGACTCATGTGGCCGAACGGCAGCGGGCCGCCGCGCGGCTGCGCCATGTCGCCGACCAGGATGCCTTTCCAGCCGGTGGCCTTGGCGGCGAGCGGCGCGAACTTTTCCAGGAAATGCACGAGGCTCGGGTGGCCCCAATTGCGGTTGCGCGAGACGCGCATCACTTGCCAGCTCGCCCCGGTGACCGGCAGCGCGACGCCGCCTTGCAGACAGCCGCGTGGGTAATAGCCGATGGCGACGGCCTTGCCGATGGTCGGCAGCTGCTTGGCGGCGAACAGAAGCTTGGCCGCGGCCGGGGTTTCTTTCTTGTCCTCGGCGATCGCCGGCTTTTCCGGCGGCAGCGGCGCGGGCGTCACGACGACGGGAGAGGGCGCGGGCGTGGGCTCAGGCACGGGAGCGACGACGACGGGAGCGGGCGTCTCGGCGGCCGGCGGTGTGACTACGACCGGCGCGGGCGCATCGGCTGACGGGCCGAGCAAGGCAGGCGGCTGCGCCGGCTTCGGCGCGGTGGCCGGATCGATGACGGAAGGCGGCGCCGCCGGTTCGCTCGGCGGCGAGGGGGCTTGCGAATTCTCACCGGGAAGCGGCGCGGCCGCGGGCGCCTGCGCAAACAGCGAACCGGGGAGCCGTTGGGCCCTCAGCGCATCGTTATCGACGGCGAAGGCGCCGGCGACCAGCGCGAGCATCAATCCGGAAAAGATGGCAATCCTGCTCAGCATGATGCTTCCGATTTAGCCATTCCGCCGGCCGCTGTCAGGTTAAATGCTTGCGATGGTTTAAACGCGGCCGCCCGTGTTCCATCCAGGCCGATCGCGAAAAAGCAAACGGCCTCAGGTACTTTTATGGTTAACAAGCCCTTTACAAGGATGCCGGCGTTGGGCGATCCTGGGAAAATCGTGATTACCGCATGGATTTTCCGGAGCCGGTCATGCGTTCTATTGCCACCGCCACATTTGTCGCCCTCCTTGGTCTGACGGCATCCGCGCAGGCGGAGATCGTGGTCAACATCAGCAAATCGCAACAACGTCTGGCCGTCGTGGTGGACGGCGCCGAGATCTATCGCTGGCCGGTCTCGACCGGACGGAGCGGCCTGGAGACGCCGAGCGGCGCCTTCCGTCCGGTCCGCTTCGAGCGCAAATGGTATTCGCGCAAATACGACTGGTCGCCGATGCCGTGGTCGATCTTCTTTCACCGCGGCTATGCCGTGCATGGCACGATGGAGGCGCGCAGTCTCGGTCGTCCGGCGTCGCATGGCTGCGTGCGGCTGCTGCCCGCCAATGCGTCGGTCCTGTTCAGACTGATGCGCGCGCAGGGCAAGGGCGACGCCCGGATCGTGGTCATGAACGGTCCGTTGCCGTCGAAGCCGGACGTCGATCCGATGGCCGCCGTCGCCGCCAAAGAGCCCGCCGCCAAAGAGCCCGTGGCCAAGCAGCCCGTGGCAAAGCCTGACGTTGCCGTCGATGCCAAGCCCGACAGCGAAGCGGCTCCGATGCGCCGCGATGCCGGCGAACCGCCGCGCGCGAAGGTGGTGCGCTTGACCGAAGCGCCGCACGCCGGGCCGCGTATCCTTCGCGTTCGTGGCGAGGATCATTTCGCGGCGGTCGGCGACGACGCGGTCGTTCGGCGTGGCCGCGAGGCCTGGCTGCGCAGTCTCGACCGCAAATACGGCATCGCGCGCTGATCGGCGCGCGGTTGTTTGATCTAAATTAACAGAATTCGGCCACGGTCGCGCTAGTCTGTTTCTTTGGGAGCCGCCGTGCCGCGTTTCGTCGCTTTCATTGTCATTCTGGCCGCCTTGCTGGGTGCCGCATTGCCGGCACATGCCGGCATCGTCGTGACCGTCGACAAGACGGCGCAGCGGCTCACCGTCGAGGTCGACGGCATGACGCGTTACGCTTGGCCGGTGTCGACCGCGCGTTGGGGCTACCGCACGCCGAACGGCAGCTACCGGCCGCAATGGCTGGCGCGCAAATGGTTCTCGACCAAATATGACGGCTCGCCGATGCCGTACTCGATCTTCTTCGATGGCGGTTATGCGATACACGGCTCCTACGAGATTTCGCGCCTCGGCAGCCCGGCGTCGCATGGCTGCATTCGTCTGCATCCCGACAATGCCGCGGCGTTGTTCGCTCTGGTGAAGGCCAACGTCAAGGACACGCAGATCGTCATTACCGGCGAGGGACCGCAAGCGAGCCGGCGCGAACGCGTTTCGCGCGAGCGCGGCCGCGCCACCGGGCGGCCTGCCAACACGTTCGAGATGATTTTCGGTTCGCCGGCAAGCCGCAATCCGAACGAATACTAGGGCGCAGCGACGATCCGCATGGCTGACTTTGGCGAAAGTCATCGTCGTCGGCATGCGCATCGATCAGAACAAGGCAACGCCCGGCACGACCGGCCGCTGCGGCGTCACATAGATCGTTTCACCGGTCTCATTCGGCACGCCGAGCACCAGCACCTCGGAGACTTCCGGACCCATTTTCCGGGGCGCAAAATTGACGATCGCCAGCACCTGCTGGCCGAGCAGATTTTCCTTCGGATAGCTTTTGTACGCGCCGCACGAAATTTTGGTGCCGATCTCGGCGCCGAAGTCGATGGTCATTTTGTAAGTCGGCTTTTTGGTTGCCGCGTCCTCGACCTTGACGATGCGGCCGACGCGGATATCGAGCGCTTCGAAGTGGGCGAAGTCGGCGGTCGGTTTGAGTGTCATGGTCGATTGCCTTTCGTCGTCATGCCGGAACCAGCCTACTCTGTTTCTTACCCTCCCCCTTGCGGGGAGGG
>JAQSCR010000567.1:0-6546 GCA_029945495.1 Pseudolabrys sp.
GGATACGCTGGCCACCGCCATTCCGGCGAGCACGCTCGCTTTGCCCGGCCACGGCCTGCCGTTTCGCAATGTTCCCGGACGCATCGAAGAGCTGAAAAACCACCACGCTTCGCGTTGCGATCAGATTCGCGAGGCGTGCCGGGTCGCGCCGCTGTCGGTCGCCGAGTTAGTGCCGATGCTGTTTCACCGCGCGCTTGATCCGCAACAGATCAGTTTCGCCTTCAGCGAAATCCTCGCGCATGTGAACTATCTGCTGCGCCAGGGGTTGCTCGATACGGTTGTCGACGATTCGAGCCGGGTGCGGTTTTTCCCGACACCGGTGACCTGAGGCTTCGGGCGCTGGCGGCGCCGTTATCGGGCGGCCAGATCCGCCATCGCACGGCGGGCAAGTTCGGTAATCTTGTCCCAAGTTCCCGCCTTGATATCCGCCGTCGGGCAAATCCACGATCCACCGACCGCAATGACATTAGGCTCGGCAAGCCACTCGGCGGCATTGGCCTGGCCGATGCCGCCTGTCGGACAGAAGCGCGCCTGCGGAAACGGACCGGCCAGCGCGCGCAATGCGGCAATGCCGCCGGCCTGCTGCGCCGGGAAGAATTTGCACAGGCCAAAGCCGCGGGCCAATGCCGCCATCAGTTCGGATGCCGTGGCAATTCCCGGCACGAAAGGAACCGGGCACCGCGCGGCCGCGTCGAGCAATTCCGGCGTCGCGCCCGGACTGAGAGCGAATTTGGCGCCGATCGATACCGCCCGATCGAGATCGGCTGAATTGAGCACCGTTCCCATGCCAACAATCGCATCGGGAAGCGCGGCCATGATCGCCTTCGCCGCCTCGAACGCCGGCGGCGTCCGCAGCGTGATCTCCAACGTCCGCATGCCGCCGGCGATCAAGGCGCGCGCCAGCGGAACGGCATCGTCGAGCCGATCGATGGTGATCACCGGAATGACGCGCGCCGCCTTGAAGAGCTGGACCAGCGTTTCCTGCTTCGATGTCATCCGGCTCTCCCGCTCGCCTGTCCGCCGTCGCCGGCAATTTGATCAGGCATGGCGGCCAACGGAATGATCGCCCCTGGATGACATATGACGGCACCGGCGAGACGGTGACCGGCCTGGGCCGCTGCAACTGGCCACACCCCCGCAAGACGCGCGGCGAGATAGGCCGCCGCGAAGCTGTCGCCAGCCGCTGTGGTGTCGACGACGCGCTCGATCACTTTGGTCGTCACGACCTGGTCGATCCCCTGCGCTCGCACCCGGCAAGCCGGCTCTGACAGCTTCAAGACAAGTTCGGGCACGGTCAGCCGATCGGCAACCGCCTGGCCGCTGCCCTGCCCGAACAGCAAATCCAAATCCTCGACGGAGGCGAGAACGATGTCGGAAATCGCAAAGAAGTCGCGATAGACGCGCTGCGCGACGTCGCGATCCGGCCAGCCGCGCGGCCGGAAATTAGTGTCGAAGGCAACGCGCCCGCCCGCCTGGCGCAGTTGCTTGAGCCCGCCCAGCAAGAGCGCACGGCCGGGTACGTCGTAAAGCGACAGAGTGACGCCGGAGAGATAGACCAAATCGTAACCGGCCAGCGCCTCCAGGATTGCCGGCGTCTCGGGCAGCGCAAACAGCTGCCGCGCCGCCGAATTCTCCCGCCAATAGAAAAACCGGCGCTCGCCATCGGCGCCGGTTACGATCATGTAAAGGCCGGGCAGCTTGCCGGGCACGCGCGCGACATGACCGGTGCCGACGCCTTCGGCGCGCCATCCCGCGATCATCTCGTCGCTGAAAGGATCGTCGCCGAGCGCGGTGAAATAATCGACGGTCGAGCCGAGCCGGGCAAAATACACAGCGGTGTTGAGCGTATCGCCGCCATAGCCGCGCGCCAGGCGCCCCTCGGACGCCTGCGTCAATTCGATCATGCATTCGCCGATGCAGGCAATTTTCATGAGAACCGTATCGTCGGCATTTTCAGCATCATGGCGGGCGCGGCCGGGCTCCGAATCCGGACCATTATGAGCGAAACGCGTCCGCAGACAAAGGCCAACAAAATTGGGTATTTTCGCTGATGGCCGGCGCCGTGTGGCCGCGTCAAATCCCGACCATTCCCGGTGCTATTCCAGCACCTCGTCGGCGTCCCTCAGCACGACGTAGATGGCCGGGATCACCAGGACCGTCAGTAGGGTCGACGAAGCGAGGCCGAAAAGAAGCGAGATCGCCAGCCCCGGGAAGATAGGGTCGAGCAGAATCGTCGCCGCGCCGATCATGGCCGCGAGCGCGGTCAAGAGGATCGGCTTGAAGCGGACGGCGCCGGCTTCCAGCAGGACGTCACGCAGAGTCCGCCCCTGGCCGGCGCCATGCCGGATGAAATCGACCAGCAGGATCGAGTTGCGGACGATGATGCCGGCAAGCGCGATGAAGCCGATCATCGACGTGGCGGTGAACGGCGCGCCAAACAGCCAGTGCCCCAGCACGATTCCGATCAGCGTGAGCGGGATCGGCGTCAGGATAACGAGCGGCAGCTTGAAGCTGCCGAACTGGGCGACGACCAGAATATAGATGCCGACAATCGCCACCATGAAAGCGGCGCCCATGTCGCGGAAGGTCACGTAAGTGATCTCCCATTCGCCGTCCCACAGCACGGCTGGCTTGCTTTCGTTGTCTGGCTGGCCATGAAACCGAACGGTCGGCTTGCCGAGCGAGCCCCAGTCATGGGCGTCGAGAAGCTTATTGACGTCGAGAATGCCGTAGATCGGCGCCTCGTAGTCGCCGGCGAGTTCCGCCATGACCATGTCGGCAAAACGACCGTCGCGGCGGAAGATTGCCGGCGATCCCAATTCCTTGCTGACGCGCACGATGTCACCAAGCTCGACGACGGTCTTGTTGCCCGGCACGCTGTTGGCCGGCACCGGCGTCGACGCCAGCAGTTCGCTCCACGACAGATCGCGCTTGGGCAGCCGCACGACGATCTCGATTGGATTGCGGCCTTCGCCGCGGTGCGAATAGCCGACCGCGGTGCCGCCGAACAAGGCGGCGATGGTGTCATAAACATCGCTCTGCTCGACGCCGAAAAATTCGAGACGGTCCTGGTCGATCGAGATGCGCAGGCGCGGCCGCGGCTCGCCAATCGAATCGTCGATGTCGGCGACGTAGGGCACTTGCGCGAAAATCTTCTTCATTTCGGCGGCGACCGCGCGCCGATTTTCCGAGCTCGGGCCGTAGACCTCGGCCAGCAGCGTCGCCATCACCGGCGGCCCCGGCGGCACTTCAACGACCCGCGCGACCGCGCCCGCCGGCAAGGCGACCGACTTAAGCCGCGCCCGCAGATCGAGAGCGATCTGATGGCTGCTGCGCTTGCGCACATCACGCGGCGCCAGATCGAGATTGAGCTCGCCCAGTTCCGGCGATTGACGCGCATAGTAGTGACGCACAAGACCGTTGAAATTGAACGGCGCCGGCGTGCCGGCATAAGTCTCGATCGAGCGGATTTCCGGCAATTGCCGGGCCACGCCCGCGATCGCGAACAATGTGCGCTCGGTGTCCTCCAGCGTCGCCCCTTCCGGCAGATCGACAACGACGGCCATTTCCGACTTGTTGTCGAACGGCAACAGTTTCACGGTGACGCTGCGGGTGACGAACAGCACGCAGACCAGCAAGGTGGCCACGCCGACGGCGATGAGGAATTTCCAGGCCGAGCGGCGCGTGCGCACAACCGGCTCCGCGACGCGGCGGTACCACCGGCCAAGCACCCCTTCGCCGTGCGCCGGCTCGTGCGTGCCGGCCCGGGCGCCATCCCGATTGAGCCGCAGCATCAGCCAGGGCGCGATTACCATCGCCACAAAGAACGAGAGCAGCATCGCCGCCGAGGCGTTGGCCGGGATCGGCGCCATATAGGGGCCCATCAGGCCGGAAACGAACAGCATCGGCAACAGCGCCGCCACCACCGTCAGCGTGGCGACAACGGTCGGATTGCCGACTTCGGCCACGGCTTCAACAACGGCCTGCTGACGCGGCCGACCGTCCTTCATCGCCCAGTGCCGCGCGATGTTTTCGATCACGACAATGGCGTCGTCGACCAGGATGCCGATGGAAAAAATCAGCGCGAACAGGCTGACCCGGTTGATCGTATAGCCCATCAGCTTGGCCGCGAACAAAGTCAGCAGAATTGTGGTCGGGATAACGACCAAAGTGACCAGCGCCTCACGCCAGCCGATGGCGAAGGCAATGAGCACGACAATCGATACGGTCGCGAGACCAAGGTGAAACAGCAGCTCATTCGCCTTGTCGTTGGCGGTTTCGCCATAGTCGCGGGTCACTGTCACTTTGACGTCGGCTGGGACCAGGCTTCCTTGCACGCTGTGCAGCCGCGCCAGCAATTCTTCCGCAACCACGACCGCATTGGCGCCCGCGCGCTTGGCAAAAGCGACGCTGACCGCGGGGACGCGGTCCCAATGGCCGCCTGTCCCGGGCGTATCCATCCAGACGCGATGCTCCTGCGGGCTCGGGCCGACCACGACCGACGCCACGTCACGCAGATAGACCGGACGATTATCGCGCGTGCCGACCAGCAGCAGGCCGATGTCGGGCACGCCGGCCAACGTCTTGCCGACCGCGACGTCGCGCATGATGCCGCTGTCGCGCACCTGGCCGGACTGGAACGAGCGATTGGCGTCGCGCACCTTTGCGACAAGCTGTTGCAAGGTGACGCCGAACAGCGCCAGTTTTTCCGGATCGGGCTCGACGCGAATCTGCTCGGCATTGCCGCCGGAGATATAGGTCAGGCCGATGTTCTCGGTCTTGACCAACTCGGAGCGCAACTGGTCCGATAGCTGGTACAGATCCTTGTCGGTCCAGCGCGCCGCCGCTTCCGGCTTCGGCGACAGCGTCAGCACGACGATCGCCACATCGTTGATGCCGCGACCGACAATCAGCGGATCGCGAATGCCGACCGGAATGCGATCGCTGTTGGCGCGAATTTTCTCATGCACGCGCACGATCGCATCGTCGGCTTTGGTGCCGACGAGAAAGCGTGCCGTCACCATGACGCGGTCGTCGACGGTCTGGCTGTAGACATGTTCGACGCCGTCGATACCCTTGACGATGGCCTCGAGCGGCTTGGTCACCAGCTCAACCGCATCCGGCGCCTTGAGGCCGTCGGCGTTGACACTGATGTCGACCATCGGCACGCTGATCTGCGGCTCTTCCTCACGCGGTATAGTCAGCAGCGCGATCAAACCGACTGCGAGCG
Source organism: Pseudolabrys sp. (assembly GCA_029945495.1). Classification (GTDB taxonomy): domain Bacteria; phylum Pseudomonadota; class Alphaproteobacteria; order Rhizobiales; family Xanthobacteraceae; genus Pseudolabrys. The sequence continues at coordinate 5,231 of JAQSCR010000567.1, forward strand.
CCGCCAGCAAAAACAGCGGCGTCAGCGGCGAACGGATCGTGCTTTGGGTGAGGCGTCCCGACAGACCCAGATTCACGGCTTCACCAGGATGTCGCCCGCCTTGAGCCCGGAGAGGATTTCCAATGCATCCGGCATGTCCGGACGCGGCTGATCACGGCCGCGCTGCACCGGCACGTCGATGGCGGTCTGGGCATCCTTGCCAACGCGCGCATAGTCGATGCCGAAACGCGTCGAGATGAATGCGGCCGGCACGATAATGCTGGAACGCTCACCGGCCGAGACCCATACGCGGATACGCTCGCCGACGAAATAATCGCCAAGACCGGCCACCGCCGCATCGGCGATCACGCGACCTTCTTCGATCTGCGGGTAGACCAACTGGATCGTGCCGAACTGAGCGCCGCTCTTGCCGAATTCCTCGCCGTTGATGCGGACCGGGTCGCCGGCTTTTAGAAACTGCGCGTGGCGCTCCGGTACGCGCAGCCGGAGCACGAAATGCTGTTCGGCAATGATGGCGACGGACTCGCCGGGGAGAATCACCGTGCCGGCCGTCACCGGCACTTTCAGGACCCTGCCGGCGGCCGGCGCCAGCACCTGGCCTTCCGTGAGTTGCTGCTCGATCACCGAGCGCTCGGCGATGCGGGCGCGATGCGCGTTGGTGGCGACATTGGAGGCCGTGCGCGCCTCATCCAGACGGATCTTCGGGATGGTGCCCTTGGCGAAGAGATCCTCGGCGCGGGTCAAGTCCGCCTGCGACTGCGCGAGCTGAGCCTCGAGCCCGGCGATTTGCGCGTCGAGCGACTTCATCTGCAGCACCAGTTTTTCGTCGCCGACAATGCCGACGACCTGGCCCTGGGTGACCCGGTCGCCCTCCTTGACGGCAAGCTGCGCCACCGTGCCGCCAATTCGGGCGCGGGCGGGAATGACATTGCTGCTTTCCACCGTGGCGAAGACCGCCTTTTCGTCCGCGACCTGCTTCGGCGCGACGGTGAACGTCTCGACCGCATGGGCCTGCTGCGCCATCAGCGCCAGCAAAACCGCGACAACAATTCTGCTCCGCATCGGTGTGTCCTTAAGGCTACGCAGCGATCCGCATTTATTCTGGCCGGATCGCGAAAAGGGTCATTGATTTGGCGCAAGCCGCCCGGCTTTCCGGCTTAAGCGGCAGCGCCCCGCCCGGCTCTTCGCTTTGGGGCACTACGTTTCGGGGCGGAGCTTCGTCCCGCCGTCGGATTGGGACCGCAATAGACGCTGTAGAGCGTGCTTACCAACTCGCGCGCCGGCGCGCTCCCGATCGAATACCAGATCGTCTGCCC
>JAQSCR010000567.1:6556-8739 GCA_029945495.1 Pseudolabrys sp.
GACGAGCCCGTCCCGGCGCAGCAGCGCGAGGTGCTGGGACACTGTGGAATCGCGCAGCGCCAGCAATTCGGCGAGTTCGCCCACCGAACGCTCCTTTTCGATCAACTGGCAGACGATGATCAGGCGGTGGCGGTTGGCAAGCGCCTTCAACAGGGCGCTCGCTTCATCGGCCGCCGTCTGCATATCATTGGCTTTTATTTTCATACTTGCGTAGATACGAATGTTCGCATATATAGTCAAGGTCGCCGGGTACCGGATGAACCGAAAAGTCGCCGGCCCTGGACAAACTTGGACAGCCAAGTCCGGTTGCCCGAACAGGAACCTTGTCATGACAATCGATCGCGCCGTTCTCGTCCTCGCCGGCAGCATGGTGCTGCTCAGCGCCGCGCTGGCCTGGCTGGTCAGCCCCTATTGGCTGCTCCTGACGGCTTTTGTCGGGGCCAATCTGCTGCAGTCCGCGTTTACCGGCTTCTGCCCAGCGGCAATCGTCTTTCGCAAGCTCGGCATCAAGCCCGGCTCGGCATTTTATTGCCAGCCGGCGGCGCGCTGACCTCGTTTCCGGAAATCCTGTTCAAGCCGACTTGAGCAGGATCAATGCCGGCTATCGCAGGCGGTAGTCAGTTGAGTGTTTAGCAGCCGCAAGAATCAACAAAGCCCGCGACTCAACGGGGCGGTAAATTCATCAGGAGGATTCAATGGCTCATATCGTGGTGCTCGGTGGCGGTATCGGCGGCGTGTCGTGCGCCTATGAACTAAAGGACGCGGTCCGCAAGGAAGACCGCGTGACCCTCGTTTCCAACAAGTCCTTTTTCCAGTTTACACCTTCCAATCCGTGGGTCGCGGTGAAGTGGCGGTCCAAGGCCGACATCACGATCGAGCTCGGCCCGGTGTTGCAAAAGCACGGCATCGACTTCAGCGCCACCGGCGCGACCCGCGTTCATCCTGAAGAAAACCGGATCGAACTCGGCGACGGCAGTTCGCTCACATACGATTATCTGGTGATCGCGACCGGACCCGAATTGGCTTTCGACGAAATCGAGGGCTTCGGGCCGCAGCACAATACCAATTCGATCTGCGACGTCGACCACGCGACGACCGCGAACGGCCGGTGGGAAGAATTCTGCAAGGACCCGGGGCCTATCGTCGTCGGCGCCGTTCAAGGCGCCTCCTGCTACGGCCCGGCCTACGAATTTGCCATGATCATGGATGCCGATCTGCGCCAGCGTCGCATCCGCGACAAAGTGCCGATGACTTTCGTCACCGCGGAACCCTATATCGGCCATCTCGGCGTTGGCGGCATCGGCGACACCAAAGGTCTTCTCGAATCCGAAATGCGCCAGCGGCATATCAAATGGATCACCAATGCCAAGGTCGACAAAGTCGAGCCCGGCAAGGTTCATATCACCGAGGTCGATGACGACGGCAAGCCGAAGAAGACCCACGAATTGCCGTTCAAATATTCGATGATGTTGCCGGCCTTTCGCGGCATCGCAGCGTTGCGCGGGATCGATGGCCTGACGAATCCGCGCGGCTTCGTCATCGTCGACAAGCATCAGCGCAATCCGAAGTTTTCCAATGTCTTCGGCATCGGCGTTTGCATCGCCATAGCCCCGCTTGAACAGACGCCGGTACCGGTTGGCGTGCCAAAGACGGGATTCATGATCGAGTCCATGGTGACGGCGACCGCGCTCAATATCGGCAAGATTTTGCGGGGCGAAGCGGCCACGAATGAGGCGACCTGGAACGCGATCTGCCTCGCCGACTTCGGCGATTCCGGCGTGGCCTTTGTTGCCATGCCGCAAAATCCGCCGCGCAACGTCAACTGGGCGTCCAGCGGACGATGGGTCCATGTCGCCAAGGTGGCGTTCGAGAAATATTTTCTGCACAAGGTGAGAAGCGGAATCACCGAGCCCTATTACGAGAGATTGGTGATGAAGATGCTGGACATCGGCAAGATCAAGAGCCCGGCGGCCTAGCCCACATCCGCATAAAAATCGCCGACGGAGGGAACAATAGCCGCCTCCGCGGGTTGGATTACGTCCAGCCTCTGCCGGTTGGAAGTCCCAGCCAATGGAGCGATAAATGCAAGCCAAGTATTTGCTACCAACAATGCTTCTCGCAGCGCTGGCGCTGCCAATGGCGGCGCAGGCACAAGGCACAATTCGCGGCGCCGAGAGAGGCGC
>JAQSCR010000568.1 GCA_029945495.1 Pseudolabrys sp.
CGCAAGACGCCGCCGCGCTTCCAGCAGTTCAGCCGTCCGGAGCTGGTGCAACTGGGACCATCACCTACATTCACATCGCCGCCCTCGGCCGCCGGCGACACCGGATTCGACTCCAGCAACAAGAACAAGGCCAAGGCCAAGGCGGCGGCGAAAGCCAAGCCGAAGGCGAAAGCGGGCAGCGCCGCGGCCGCGCCGACGCCGGATGTGGCTCCTGCGCCCGCGGTGTCGCCGTATCAGAAACCGTTTCAGGCGACCGGCGCTTACGCTTCGGCGCCTGCCGGCGCGCCGCCGGTCGAGATCGGTCCGATCCGCAAACCGCCGGCAAAGCGCAAGGCGCATAGCGAGCCGGATGATCCTTATGCGCCGCTCGGCGTACAGGCCGGCGGCTTCACGTTTTTTCCGGCGGTCGAACTGATCGGCGGCTACGATACCAATTCGGCGCGCGCACCGAGCGCCAAGGGCGCCACGCTCTACTCGGTCGCGCCCGAACTGCGCGCGCAGTCGAACTGGTCGCGGCATGAGCTGAAAGGCGAGCTGCGCGGCAGCTACACCGGCTATAGCCCCGATACTGAGCCGACGCTGAGCCGGCCGAACGTCAACGGCAAAGTCGATGGCCGCGTCGACGTCACCAGCCTGACGCGGATCGATCTCGGCGGCCGTCTGCTGGTGGCGACCGACAATCCGGGCAGTCCGAATCTGCAGGCTGGGCTCGCCAAGCTGCCGATCTACACCACCTTCGGCGGCAGCGCCGGCGTCGGGCAAAAGCTCAATCGTTTCGATCTGTCGCTGAAAGGCGACGCCGAACGCACCGCCTACCAGGCGTCCAAGCTGACCGATGGCTCGACCGCCAGCAATGACGACCGCAACTACAATCAATACGGCGTCAGATTGCGCGGCGGTTACGAGTTGTCGCCGGGCGTCACGCCGTTCGTCGAGGTGGGCACCGATGTGCGCCGGCACGATCTGGCCGCCGACGCCTCCGGCTATCAGCGCAATTCCAAAGGTGTCACCGGGCAGGTCGGCTCGACGTTCGAGCTTTCACGATTGCTGACCGGCGAGGTCGCCGTCGGCTATACGCGGCGCAACTACGACGACCCGCGGCTGGCACAGCTCAGTGGCCTGATCGGCAACGCCTCGCTGGTGTGGACCGCCAATGCGCTCACCACGGTCAAGTTCACGGCGGCGTCGGCGATCGCGGAATCGACCATCGCCGGCGTGTCCGGCGTGTTCTCGCGCGACGTTGGCTTGCAGATCGATCATTCGTTCCGGCGCTGGCTGATCGGCAGCGTCAAGCTCGGCGCCGGCTTCGACAGCTATAAAGGGTCTGATATTTCGGGAACCACGGCGACGATCTGCGACTGCGTGGTCTCGACGCCGGGCGGCACGGCCGCCGACCGCGAGGACAAGCGGTTCTCGGCCGGCCTCGGCCTGACCTATAAGCTCAATCGCACAACCCAGATCAAAGGCGAATTCCGTCAGGACTGGCTGCGCTCCAATGTCAGCAGCAACGACTACACCGCCAGCATTTTCATGCTCGGGCTGCGCTTTCAGCGATAAGGGTTTAGCGGCGGCCGGGCCTCAGATAGCGACTTTGGTGAGGAAGCCTTCGACTTCGCTGCGCAGGTTCGCGGCCACTTCTTCGACCGACTTTGACGCCGTGAGCACCGTCTGCGCAGACTCTTGAGTCTTCACGGTTGCGCCGGCCACTTCGCTGAGGACCGCGACGATCTTCTTGGCGCCGTCGGCGGCGCTGGCGACGTTTTGCGATATCTCGTCGGTGGCGACGGCCTGTTGCTGGATCGAGCCGGCGACGGCGGAGGTGTAATTGTTGATCTCACCCATGCGCGCCGCGATGCGTCCGATCGCCTCCACCGCCTTGTCGGTCGAATTCTGCACTTCCAGGATCTGGCTGGAAATATCCTGCGTCGCATTCGCCGTCTGGACCGCCAGCGCCTTGACCTCGGCGGCGACGACGGCAAATCCGCGGCCCGCTTCGCCGGCGCGTGCCGCCTCGATCGTCGCGTTGAGCGCCAGCAGATTGGTCTGCCCGGCGATGTCGCGGATCAGCTTGACGACATTGCCGATTTTCTGCGCCGCTTTGGCGAGCGCGTTGATATCGCGATTGGTTGTGTGCACCTCGTCGAGCGCGAGGCGCATCGCGTCGGTCGCCTGGTTGAGGCTTTGATTGATGCCGCCGATGGAATTCGACATTTCGTCAACGGCTGCCGCCGCGCTGTCGGCATTGGTCGAGGCGCGGCCCGATATCTGCATGGCGTTTTCGGCGCGCCGCGACGTGTCGCCGGACGTATCGAGCAGGCTTGCCGCGGTGGTGCGCATCTTTCCCGCGCTGTCGATCGCGGTCTTCAATAAAGTCTTCGCGGAATGCCGAACTTGCATTCTCGATCACGGTGCGGCGCTCTTCCTGCTGCGTCATCAGGATGCGCTGCTGCTCGGTCTTGCGCCGTTCGGTAATGTCCTCGTGCGTCGTGATCCAGCCGCCGCCCTTGATCGGGTGATTGGTCACCAGGATGATCCGTTCGCCGGTTGACTTGACCTCAGCCATCGTGGTGCGGCCTTCGGCGTAGGCGGCCAAGAAGTCTTTTCGGTATTGAACGGGGTCCAGAGAGAACGTGCCTTTGGCGACGCGCCTGGCCAGCACGTCGGAAAGCGTCGAACCCGGTACTACATCCTGCGGCGTCAGGTCGTACATCGCGCAATACTGCGAGTTGCAGACGATCAGCCGTTCGGAGGCGTCGAACATGCTCAGGCCTTGCGTCATGCTGTTGAAGGCCGTGCGAATCTGAACGGTCTCCCGGCTTTGATGGCGGGCGACAGCAGTGCGGATCAGGCTCATCGTCAGCAGGGCGACAAAGGCCGCGACGACGGCGGTCAATGCCGTTGCGGAAAGGTCATGGAACAGGGACCAGGCCCAGCCGGGGGCGAAAGCCATCAATACGCCGAAGCAAACGATGAAAGCACCCGTGCCGGCCAAAACGGCAGACAACGAGCCGTTCCTCAACGCGACCGAATACAACAGCTTTGCCATTGAACGACCCGACCCCACCCGATGCGCGGCCAAGCTAATACGGCTGGGTTCGTCCGCGGTTAACGGCCGCCTATTAAATGGTTAACGAAACGTTTCCTCGCCGGGAGCGCGGTCCCCCGGCGGCAGCGGCATTTCGTCACTTTTCGCCGAGTATCCGCTTCAGCTCGCTGCGAAACTCCGGCGCGATATCGTCGCGTTCGAGCGCATAGGCGACATTGGCGGTGAGGAAGCCGATCTTGGAGCCGCAATCGAAACTGCGGCCTTCGAATTTCAGGCCGTAGAATGGCTGCGTGCGCGCCAGCGCCAGCATGGCGTCGGTCAACTGGATTTCACCGCCGGCGCCGGCCGCCTGCTTGCCGAGCAGTTCGAAGATTTCCGGCTGCAGGATATAGCGCCCGGTGATCGAGAGATTGGACGGCGCATCGGCCGCCTTCGGCTTCTCGACCATCTGGGTAATAGCAAAGGCCTTGCCCTTCGGTTTGCCGACACCGACCACGCCATACATATGGATGCGCTCCATCGGGACTTCCTCGACCGCGATGATGTTGGCATTGGCGTCGAGCCCCTCTGCGGCGTCGATCATCTGCGCCAGGCAGCCGCGGGGGTTCTGCACCAGCACGTCCGGCAGGATTACCGCGAACGGCTCGTTGCCGACCAAATCGCGCGCGCACCACACCGCGTGGCCGAGGCCGAGCGGCGATTGCTGGCGGGTGAAGCTGGTGCCGCCGGGTTCCGGCAAATCCTGCGACAGCAAAGCGAGGTCGGCTTTCTTGCCGCGCTCGATCAAGGTCACCTCGAGCTCGAACTGACGATCGAAGTGATCCTCGATTACGCTCTTGTTGCGCCCGGTGACGAAGATGCAATGCTCGATGCCGGCCTGACGCGCCTCGTCGACCACATGCTGGATCAGCGGCCGGTCGACCACCGGCAGCATTTCCTTCGGCATGGCTTTGGTCGCGGGCAGGAAGCGGGTGCCCAGTCCGGCGACGGGGAAAATGGCTTTGCGGATACGGCTCATGGGACGGAAAAACTCTCTGCGAGAGGGGGGTAAACGCCGGTGCAAATAACAAGCATGGCCGGGAACAAAGGTCTAGATCGGGTCCAGATTACGGTCGGAGTGCGGCCGGCTGCGTCGATAATCCAAGACTATTAACGTCCTTGAAACGGAATCGCTGCACCCATAGTGCCTTCGGACATGACCAAAGCGGGCAGGCCGGTACCCAGATGCGAACGCCCCGACCCATATTCCTTGCGGCGCTCCTGCTTATGGTGAGCTGGGGCGGCGCGTCGGCGGAGGATATAGGTGATCGTACCGGTACAATCCCCGCGGTCGCGCTCAGTGGCCGGCCGGGTATGAGCGGATGGAGCGGCGAGGACGGCGCTTCCGGCAACCCGCTGATGACGGCGGACGCCATCCGCCAGGCCGCCGCCGACTTCCACCCTTGTCTCGAACGGCTGTGGCCCCAAGCCGCCCGGCGCGGCGTGTCACGCGCCTCGTTCGAGCGGCTGATCGCGCCGCTGACGCCCGACCTGCGCATCATGGATCTGCTCGACAGCCAGCCCGAATTCACCAAGGCGGTCTGGGACTATCTCGACGTTCTGATCACCGACGCCCGCATCGCCAAGGGCCGCGCGATCCTGGAAAAATATCGCACCACCTTCGACGCGGTCGAGCGCGCCTATGGCGTCGATCGCACCATCATCGCCGCCGTCTGGGGCGTCGAGACCAATTACGGCACCATCAGCGGCGACCGGCCGGTGCTGCGCTCGACCGCCACGCTCGCCTGCGTCGGCCGGCGCCAGCGCTATTTCCGCGACGAGTTCATCGCCGCGCTCGACATCCTCAATCGCGGCGACGTGCGGGCAGACCGGTTGATCGGCTCCTGGGCCGGCGCGTTCGGACCGACACAGTTCATGCCGACGGCTTTCAAACGCTACGCCGTCGATTTCGACAATGACGGCCATCGTGACGTTATCGACTCGATGCCGGACCTGATCGCCTCGACCGCCAACAACCTCAAGAAAGTCGGCTGGGTGAGCGGCCAGACCTGGGGCTACGAAGTGGTGATCCCGGCGAATTTCGATTTTCTCCTGGCCGATCATCACCGGACCGTGACGGTCGCCGAGTGGGAGCGGCACGGCATCAGCCGTCCCGGCGGCAAGCCGTTTCCGCATCCGGGCGAGGGCGCTTTTCTGCTGGTGCCTGCCGGCGTGCAGGGGCCGGGCTTTCTGATGCTGCCGAACTTCAAGGCGATCATGCGTTACAATCCGGCCGAAGCCTATGCGCTGGCGATCGGCCATCTGGCCGACCGGCTGCGCGGCGGCGGGCCGTTTGCGCAAGGCTGGCCGCGCTATGAGCGGGTGCTCAGCCGCGCCGAGCGGCTGGAACTCCAGCAATTGCTGGAGCGTCATGGCTTCGAGGTCGGCGAGCCGGATGGCCGGCTGGGCTTGAAAACTCGCGACGCGCTGCGCGATTTCCAGACCCGGATCGGTCACGTTCCCGACGGCTTTGCCTCGGCCGGCGTCCTCGAGCGGTTGCGGGGGCGTTGAGCCCTTTTTGCGCATGACCTTGTCCGAAAACCGGTTCCCACTTTTCGGGGTCATGCGCGCCTAGCTAACCAACGCCCGACCTTCGAGTTGACATTTTTGGCTGGCTATTGGTCCATGCTCTTTTAGCGCCGTTAACTGAGGCTTCGACGTCGGCATGACGCGAAAAAACCGGTATTTGCAGCGATTGGCGGGGATGGCCATTCTGGCGATCGTCCAATGCGCCGGCTTGGGAGCCCAGGCGCAGGACTTTCCGTTCCTGAGCCGCCAGCGCCCCGCGCGCAGCGATGGCTTTTTCCAGCAATTGTTCGGCAGCCCCAACCGGCGGCAGGATGACCGCGTTTATCAGCTGCAGGCGCCGGCCGATAATTCACGCGCGCCGGCCGCGCGCAAAGTCGACCCGAAAGCCGAACAGGTCGCGCCGACGACGTTAGTCGTGGTGCTCGGCGACAGCATGGCAGACTGGCTCGCCTATGGTCTCGAGGATGCGTTTGCCGATACGCCCGAGGTCGGCATCGTCCGCAAGAACAAGGCGCATTCCGGGCTGATCCGTTACGACGCCAAGAGCGATCTCGACTGGTGGCACGCCGCCCGCGACCTGCTTGCGCCGGAAAAACCGAATTATGTGATCATGATGCTCGGCGTCGGCGACCGGCAGAACATCCGCGAAAAGGATGTCGCCAAGGAATCGGAAAAGAAGGAAGCCGACAAAAAGGAAGCCGACAAAAAGCCCGACGCCAAAGACCCGGCCAACAAGGATCAGGTGACGGCCGATCAGGGCGCCACAGCCAAGGACCCGGAAGACGACGAGGCGCCGTCGATTGTCGCGCCGGAACCGGCAGCCGGCAGGAAAGCCAACGGCGTTCTCGAATTCCGCGGCGACGCGTGGGAAAAGATTTACAGCCGCCGCATCGACGAGACCGTCGCCGCGCTCAAGAGCAAGGGCGTGCCGGTATTCTGGGTCGGCCTGCCATCGATCCGCGGCACCAAGTCGACCGCCGACGCGGTCTATCTCAACGATCTCTATCGCGCCCGCGCCGAGAAGGCCGGCGCGGTCTATATCGATGTGTGGGACGGCTTCGTCGACGAAGCCGGCAAATACACCAATTTCGGCCCCGACTATGAAGGCCAGACGCGCCGCCTGCGTGCGGGCGATGGCGTCTATTTCACCAAATACGGGGCGCGCAAGCTCGCGCATTATGTCGAGCGCGAATTGCGCCGCTACATGAGCAATCGCGGACCGGTGGCGTTGCCGTCGGGGCCGATGGGACCGGTGCCGGCCGACGGCAAGCCGACCGCGCGGCCGCTGGCCGGGCCGGTGGTGCCGCTGACGGTGTCGACCGGCAATTCCGACGAACTGCTCGGGGGCTCCGGCGCCGCCTCCGCGCGCGCCGACGCGACCGCGACCGGCGTTCTGGTGAAGGGCGACGCGGTGTCCGCGCCGTCCGGCCGCGCCGACGATTTTCTCTGGCCGCGCGGCAGTGTCGCGCCGCCGGCTGCGCCGGTCGCGAGTGCGCCGCCCGCTGGTGCGTCGGCGTCGATCGCGCCGCCCGCCGTCGCCAAAACCGAAACGACGAAGCCCGAGCCGGTCGCGGCAAAGCCTGAACCGGTGGCGAAGTCTGAACCGGTGGCGGCGCCGGCGCCGGTCATCGAGCCAAAGCCGAAGACTGCGGCGCAGCCGCCGGCGCGTAAACCCGTTGAAGCAAAGCCGCACGCGGCCAATAATGCCCCGCGCCCGCCGCAGCCGGTGCGTCCGCGCGACGACGGCCCGTTCGGTCGCAACGGTCCGTTCGGCTGGATGCGGTAAAACGGCTGACTGCGCTTACCGCGGCAGCGTCGTCTTGCCCATCAGGAATTTGTCGACCGCGTGCGCGCACTGGCGGCCTTCGCGGATCGCCCACACCACCAGCGACTGGCCGCGGCGCATGTCGCCGGCGGTGAACACCTTGGGCACCGAGGTCACATAGGAATCGGTGTCGGCACTGACATTGCCGCGCGGATCGAGCGCGACGTTGAGCGACTTCAGCAGGCCTTCATGCAGCGGATGCACGAAGCCCATCGCCAGCAGCACCAGATCGGCCTCGATCTCGAACTCGGTGCCGGGCACCGGCTTGAACTTGGCGTCGAGCCGGGCGCAGTGCAGCGTCTTCACCTGACCGTTCTCGCCGGAAAAGCTCTGCGTGCCGACCGCGAAGTCGCGTTCGACGCCTTCCTGGTGGCTCGACGAGATGCGCAGCTTGAGCGGCCAATCCGGCCAGGTCAGCAGCTTGTTTTCCAGCGCCGGCGGCTGCGGCATGATTTCGAAATTGGCGACCGACACCGCGCCCTGGCGAATCGAGGTGCCGATGCAGTCGGAGCCGGTATCGCCGCCGCCGATGACGACGACCTTTTTGCCGGTGGCGAGGATCGGCTCGATATTGCCAAGCGGCTCGTTGCCGACGCGGCGGTTCTGCTGCGGCAGGAAATCCATGGCGAAATGGATGCCCTTCAATTCGCGGCCGGGAATTGGCAGGTCGCGCGGCTTCTCCGAGCCGCCGGACAGCACGATCGCGTCGTGCTCCTTCGCCAGTTTGGCGACATCGACATTGACGCCGACGTCGGCGTTGTAATGGAAGGTCACGCCTTCGCCTTCCATCTGTGCGATGCGGCGGTCGATGTGGACCTTTTCCATCTTGAAATCGGGGATGCCGTAGCGCAGCAGGCCGCCGGCCTTGGCCCAGCGCTCATAGACATGCACGTCGTGGCCGGCGCGCGCGAGTTGCTGCGCGGCGGCAAGTCCGGCGGGACCGGAGCCGATGACGGCGACCTTTTTGCCGGTTTTAACGGCGGCTACGTCGGCAATCAGCCCCTGGGCGATGGCGCGGTCGGCGATCTCGCATTCGATGGTCTTGATGGTGACCGGGTTGTCGTCGATGTTGAGCGTGCAGGAGGCTTCGCACGGCGCCGGGCAGACGCGACCGGTGAACTCCGGGAAGTTGTTGGTCGAGTGCAAATTGCGCGCGGCTTCTTCCCAGTTGCCGCGATAGACCAGATCGTTCCAGTCCGGGATCTGGTTGTTGACCGGGCAGCCGGTCGGCTGGCCCGAAATCCGGCTGGTGCCGTGGCAATAGGGCACGCCGCAATCCATGCA
>JAQSCR010000569.1 GCA_029945495.1 Pseudolabrys sp.
ACGCCTATAAGTGGCGGGCACATCCAATTCGGGATTCATGCAAATTTCGATTCCGATGCTCGACCCGTTGCCCTTGCTCGATCCGGCGTGCCAACCGATCTCATTGTTAGGCAAGCTCTGATAGACGGAATTGTCGTCTACCGAGAAATGCCACGACACTTGCCGCTTTCTGGCGTCAGCGCCTTTTTGATATTTTGCGTGCGCCGCTGCGTTCGCGCCCGGGGAGTCATTGTCGGTATTGTGGATGGTGATTAGCGTTGGCTTCAGCTTCTTGCCGGGCCGGTTCGAATTCCCGAGTGGAATGAAATCCTGAATCACGTGGAGTTCTTTAAAAACTTGATCGATTTGCATTGCATCGCCCCCCAATAGCGTACCATACCGAACAACTATAGAGGGTATAATGGGGTGCTGCACGTTTTATCTGCGGCCGAATTGATCCGGCTTAGCGTTGAGATCACGGCGGCTCGACCGGGGCCACCGCTGGCGCCGACGGCACGCGGCGCGCCCAAAGGAAATAAACAATCGCGCCCATGCAAAGCTGAATCGCGACGATCATGGCGACGCAGGCCGGCCAGCCGCCCATGACCCAGGCGATGCCGCCGAGCGCCGCGCCGAAGCTGCCGCCGACATAGAAACTGGTGACATAAAGCCCGACCGCCGACGAGCGGCCCGCTTTGGCGGTGATGGTGACGTAGCCGGTGGAGATGGTCTGGCATATCAGCCCGCTGCTTGCGCAGACGGTGAGGCCGAGCACGATCAGCCATATTGGTCCGGCTAACGTGAGCAGGACGCCGGCGATCCAAAGGCCGATCACCGGAATCATGAAGCGGCGGCGGCCAATGCGGCCGACCGCCCAGCCGGTCATCGGCGCCAGCCCCGAGCCGACCAGATAGACGATGAAGATCGCGCCGAGCCAGGTCGCCGACAGATTGTAGGGCGGCGCAGCGAGGCGGAAGTTGACATAGGTGAAGGTCGTGATGAAGCAGAACAGCACGCCGAAGCCGATAGCGTACGTCGCCAGCAGCTGCTTGTTGCGGAAGTGCTGCAGCATCAGTTTGCCGGACGCGATCAGGCCTTCGGAACGGACGAATTTGCGTTCGCGCGGCAGCAGAAACAGCACCGCCACTCCGCCGGCCAAGGTTATCAGCGCGATACAGCCGAGCGCGTAACGCCAGCCGACGACATCGGCGAGAATGCCGGTGATGAAGCGCCCACTGAATCCGCCGATGCTTGCGCCGGACGTGTAGACGCCGGCGGCCGCGGTCGCTTCGTGCGGTTCCCATTCGTCGCCGATATAGGCGATGGTGACAGCAAACACCGGCGGCAACACCAGGCCCTGCACGAAGCGCCAGAACACCAAGGCGTGCAGGTTCGGCGCCAGCGCGCACATCAAGGTGGGCAGGCCGAGCAGCAGCATGGCGGTGACGATGACCTGCTTGCGGCCGAGGACGTCGGCGACTGTGCCGGTGAATGGTGCGGTCAGCGCCACGGCCAAGGTGCTGGCGGTCATGATGGTAGAGATTTCGGCGGGGCCGGCGCCGAATTCGGTCGACAGCAGCGGCAGGATCGCCTGCGGCGAATAGAGATTGATGAAGGTGCAATAGCCGGCGAGCCCGACCGCCCATTGCCGTGCCGTCAGTCCAAAACGGGGAGCAGATCTCATAGCGCAGGACTCATTGGCGGGAACCCGGCGGGGCGGAGCTAAAGGACCGAAGCGAAGCTATGCATTGATTTTAGCCCGCACGCCAAGGGGGAACGGCGGCGGGGCAGTAGGCCGCCGGGCGCATGGCTGCTTATTGGCTGAGCGCGGCCTTGCCGCGCTGCAGCGTTTCCTCCGGTGTGCCGGAAGCATCGATCTGCTGCCACTCAAGCGTCCCGAGATCGTATTGTTCCTGGGCACGGGCGATGCTCGCATCGGCATCGGAGGCGTCGCCGGTGCGGGTTCCGACGCGAGCGACCCGCACGCTCAGGTCGGCGGTAAGGAACAGGCCGTGGAAGCGCGTGCCGGGCATGGCGTCCTGCGTGATGCGGGCGACGGCGTCGCGCTCGGCGCGCTTGGCGAAGACCGCGTCGACAATTACCGAATGCCCGGCGGCCAGAATTTGCCGCGCCTGCGCGGCAAGCACGGCATAAACGCGCGCCGTGACCTCCGGCGTGTAGGCCGAGGCCGGCAGCCGCTCGGTCTCCGGCACGTCGAACAGTGTTTTGCGCAGCACGTCGCTGCGCAGATGAATGGCGCCGGGCAGCGGCATGATCGCGGGCGCCAGCGCGCGGGCGAGCAGCGACTTGCCGGTGCCGGACAGGCCGCCGACCGCGACCAGCATCGCGCGCGGCGGCGCGATCAGTCTTAGTGCGAGCGCGAAATAATCGCGTGCGCTTTGCTCCATTACGGCGTCGCGCTGCGGCCGGGCGGCGGTCACCTTGGCGCGGATCGCCGCGCGCAGCGACATGAACAAAGGCAGAGCGGCAAGCGCGTCGAGGTCGCCGTCGCGCCTTGTCTCGGCGAGATAGCGGTTGAGCACGCCATTGGCGGCGGCGATCAGATCGCGCGCGATCAGGTCCATCAGCAGGAAGGCGAGGTCGTAGAACACGTCGATGGTGGCAAGCCGCAGACTGAACTCGATGGCGTCGAACAGCACCGGCGCGCCGTCGATCAGCACGACATTGCCGAGATGCAGATCGCCGTGGCAGCGCCGCACGCAACTGTTCCGCTCGCGCGCGGTGAGGAGCGGGCGCAGGCGCTCGAGCGCATTGCGGCTGGCGGCGGTGAGGCCGTCGACGTCATGGGCTGCGAACAGATCGGCGGCCGCGCGCATCTCGTCATGGTTCTGCTGGATGATCTCGGCAAGCGTGTCGGCAAAGCCGGCGTCGGTCACGGCCGGGACGATTCCGTGGGCTTTGGCGACGGCGCGGCCGAGCGCATCGGCCAGCGCAAGGTCGATGCGGCCTTTGTCGGCGAGATGGTCGAGCGTCCGGGCCTCATTGAAGCGGCGCATGTCGACCGCCCATTCCACCGGCTCGCCGTTTTGGCCGCCGATCGCCAGCGTGCCGTCGGCGGCGCGGGTGATCGGCACGACGCCGCGATAGATCGCCGGGGCGTAAGCGCGGTTGACCTCGATCTCGGCGTCGCAGGCTTTTTTACGTTTTTCCAGCGTCGAATAATCGAGAAACGGAAAGCGCACCGCGCGCTTGATCTTGAGCACGCGCTCGCCCGCCAGAAAGACCGAGGCCGCATGGGTGTCGATGCGCTTGACCGCCGCGCCGCCGTGGCTGGCCGGGTCGGCCAGGAAATCGATCACCGCCTGCTGCGGGTTGTCGTTCATGACATTTCTGCCGGTCATGCTTATGATAGTCCCCGCAACCGCCGGTAATTTGCCTGATCCATGTCAATACGGCCACGCCTGTATGGCGTCAGGATAACCATCAAATTCGACCTTGTTCGCGCAGGAGACAATTGATGACGACCCTACCGCATTCGTTCAAACGCATCCGGCTCAATCTGGCCCGCTCCAAGGAATTCCCGGAAGGGTCGGCCAAGCACGGTTACGAATTCGTTGCCCCACTCGATGCCAAGGGTCATATCGACGTCGAACGCTGGAAGACCGAGCGCGCGCATTGCCGCGTGCGGCGGTTCTGGGCAGGCGAAGACGATCAGATCGGCTTCCTGGTGCACAAAGCCGGCGGCCCCGAGCATGCGCGCTGGGTGTTCGACTACGACCAGACCGCCGAGGATGACGACGAAAGCGGCTACCGCTTCGGCACGCACGCCTTCCGCACCGGCGAATTCGTCTCGGTCCGCGACGAGGACGGCAACATGCACACCTTCGTCGTCGCCTCGGTCGAGGCGGCGAGCTGATAAAAAAAACGGCGCCGGTGATGGCGCCGTTTCTCCATTCAGGCGCGCGTGACTCGCGGCCGGCTGTTTAAGCGGCAACGGCTTTCGGCTGCACCGCGGCGGTGTAGTCTTCCATCAACTGCTTGGTGATGGCGCCCGGCGTGAACTTCCAATCCTTGATCTCCGACACCGCGGTGACTTCCGCCGCCGAGCCGGTGATGAAGCATTCGCCCATGGATGTCAGCTCGTCGGGCAGGATGCGCCGCTCGATCACCTTGATGCCGCGCTTCCTGGCCAGGCCGATGACGGTTTGGCGCGTGATGCCGTCGAGGAAGCAGTCGGCTATCGGCGTGTGGATCTTGCCGTCCTGCACGAAGAAGATATTGGCGCCGGTGCATTCGGCGACGCGGCCTTCCCAGTCCAGCATCATGGCGTCGGCATAGCCTTTGCGCTCGGCCGCGTGCTTGGAGATGGTGCAGATCATGTACAGGCCGGCGGCCTTGGCGCGGCAGGGCGCAGTGCGCGGATCGGGCCGGCGATATTCCGCCAGATCGAGCCTGATGCCCTTGAGCCGCAGCTCCGGGTCGAAATAGCTCGGCCATTCCCAACTGGCGATGGCGAGGTGGATTTTGTTGCTCTGCGCCGCGACGCCCATCATCTCCGAACCGCGCCAGGCGATCGGGCGGACATAGACTTCCTTGCGGCCGTTCTTGTCGACGACCAACTGCTTGGCGGCGTCGATCTCGGCGACGGTGAAGGGAATGTCGAAGTCGAGGATATTGGCCGAGCGCTTCAGCCGCTCGGAATGCTCGGTCGACTTGAAGACCCGGCCGCCATAGGCGCGCTCGCCCTCGAACACGGCGCTGGCATAGTGCAGGCCATGACTGAGCACGTGCAGGTTGGCGTCGGCCCAAGGGACCAGCTTGCCGTCGTACCAGATGACGCCTGCGAGCCGGTCGTAGGATTGCGCAGCCATGGTCTCCTCCTTCAACTTCAAAAAGCGGCCAGGGGCCTGATCCGCCGCTGTGAAGGCGCAATTTTAAGCGCCAATTCCAACACTTTGCGTCGCCGGGCAAGTCCCGGTATGAGTGGCGAATGTCCGCAGGAAGAGGCCCTACGGGTCGCTCCCGAGTGGCCTGACAGGGCTTTCGGGAACGATCATTACGTTCGCAGACCAGTTTTTGTAACATAAAACCAAAATATGTCAACATGGCTGACATAAATTCCAGCGCCAAAACGACCCCGCAGACCGCCGGCGGCGAGGCGGCGACGGCGGCTGGCGGCGCGCCGCGCGACGCCGAGGCGGCCTGGGACATCATCGAGCTGCTGTTTTTCGCCTATCGCGACTTCGTCGGCGACCCCGACGCGGTGCTGCTGAAATACGCCTTCGGCCGCGCCCATCACCGGGTGCTGCATTTCGTCAACCGTAATCCCGGCATGAAGGTCGCCGACCTGCTCGACATCCTCAACATCACCAAGCAGTCGCTCGGCCGCGTGCTCAAGCAGCTGGTCGATCAGGGCTTCATCGTGCAAAAGGAAGGCGCGCAGGATCGCCGCCAGCGTCTCTTGTATGCGACGCCGAAGGGCGAGGCTTTGTCGCTCAAGCTGGCGCAGTTGCAGACCGAGCGCATCAACCGCGCCTTCGGCGAACTCGGGCCCGGCGCGCACGAGGCGGCGCGGCGCTTCCTCACCGCCATGATCGACGGCGACAACCGCGAAGGCGTGCTGCGGCAGATCGCGCGCGCCGACCGCGCCAAGACGCGGGGCTAGAATGCCCCTGCCGATCAAGCTCTCCGACGACGCGCCGCATCTCCTGGTGGTCGATGACGATCGCCGCATCCGCGATCTGCTGTCGCGCTTCCTGGCCGGCGAGGGCTATCGCGTCACCACCGCCGATAACGCCAGGGACGCGCGCGCCAAGCTGACCGGCCTGAGCTTCGATATGCTGATCCTCGACGTGATGATGCCGGGCGAGACCGGTTTCGAGCTGGCCACGTCGATCCGCGGCAATTCGCAAGGACAAATATTGTCGCAAGTGCCGATCCTGATGCTGACCGCGCGCGACGGCACCGAAGCCCGCATCGAAGGCCTGGCGCTCGGCGCCGACGATTATCTGTCGAAGCCATTCGAGCCGCGCGAATTATCGCTGCGCATCGCCAACATCCTCAAGCGCGCCCAGCCGGCGGTGGCGCCGCCGGTCGAGTCGGTGCGCTTCGGGCCGTTCGTCTATCATCTGGCGCGCGGCGAACTGCGCAAGGGCGAGGACATCATCCGCCTGACCGATCGCGAGCGCGAGATGCTGCGCATCCTCACGGCGACGCCGGGCGAAACGGTGTCGCGCATGGCGCTGGCCGGCAATGGCGAGCAGGTGAGCGAGCGCGCCGTCGACGTCCAGGTCAATCGCCTGCGCCGCAAGATCGAGGCCAATCCCGCCAATCCGCTGTTCGTGCAGACCGTGCGCGGCATCGGCTACCGGCTGGTGGGCACGCCATGAGTTCACGATGACCAGCCTCGACATCGCCCACAATATGCGCACCGCGATCGCGCGCCTGCGCGCCTTCTGGGAATGGTACGACGCCATTCCGCCGATCCGCCGCATTCACGCGCAGCTCGCGCGCATCCGCGACGGCTGGCGCCGGCTCAGCCGCTGGCTCAACGGCGTAATGCCGAAAGGCCTTTACGCCCGCGCGCTGCTGATCATTATCCTGCCGATGGTGATCCTGCAGTCGGTCATCGCCTTCGTGTTCATGGAGCGGCACTGGAACGTCGTCACGCAGCGACTGTCGGCCGGCGTCGTGCAGGACATCTCAGCGCTGATCGACATTTATCGGAATGTGCCGCAGGACAAGGACCAGACACTGGTGCGCAATATTGCGCAGCAACGGCTTGGGTTGGTGGTCGATTTCCTGCCGATCAGCGAGATGCCGCCGCCGGGGCCGAAGCCGTTCTTTTCGCTCCTGGACCAGACCCTGTCCGAGGAATTGCGCAAGCAGATCGCGCGGCCGTACTGGATCGACACCGTCGGCAAGTCGGCGCTGGTCGAAATTCGTATTCAGCTCGACAATGCCGTCATGCGCATCTATGCGCGTCGCAACGCTGCTTACGCGTCGAATTCGGAAATCTTCCTGCTGTGGATGGTCGGCACCTCGGCGGTGCTGCTGTTCGTCGCCATCATCTTCCTGCGCAACCAGATCAAGCCGATCCTCAAGCTCGCCGACGCCGCCGAGGCTTTCGGCAAGGGCCGCGACGCGCCGAATTTCCGGCCGCGCGGCGCGCGCGAGGTGCGGCGCGCGGCGCAGGCCTTCATCGAGATGAAGACGCGCGTCGAGCGCGCCATCGAACAGCGCACGACGATGCTGGCCGGCGTGTCGCACGATCTGCGCACGGTGCTGACGCGCTTCAAGCTGGAGCTGGCGCTGATCGACCCCAGTCCCGAAGTCGAGGCGATGAAGAAGGACATCGACGAGATGGCGCGCATGCTGGAGGCCTATCTCGCCTTCGCGCGCGGCGATCTCGGCGAAAGCGCGGCGCCGACCGACATGGCGGCGTTTCTCGATGAGCTCAAGGACGACGCCGAGCGGCACGGCCACAAGGCCACCGTGCTGTTCCACGGCACGCCGATCGTCACCGTGCGGCCGGCGGCGTTCAAGCGCTGTCTCGCCAATCTGGTGTCGAACGCCGCGCGTTACGCGTCGTCGATCGCCATCACCGGCCATCGTGACCATCGCTATCTGACAATCACGGTGGACGATGACGGGCCGGGCATTCCGCTGGCGCAGCGCGAGGACGTGTTCAAGCCATTCCTGCGGCTCGACGACGCGCGCAATCAGGACGAGGGCGGCACCGGCCTGGGCCTGGCGATCGCTCGCGACATTGCCCGCTCGCACGGCGGCGACATCACGCTGGGGGATTCACCGCTCGGCGGTTTGCGGGCGACGGTGAAGGTGCCGGTGTAGAAAGTTGTCATCACCGGGCCGCGCTGAAAGCGCGAGTCCCGGTGATCCCGATCATATGCAATGTCGTGCGACCCTAAGCGGGATGGCCGGGACAAGCCCGGCCATGACAAGCGCTTTACGCCGCGTCGGCTTCGACCGCGCCTTCGTCCACCGGACGTCGCCGCCGGCGCGCGCCGCGCAGCACACATTTCGGAATGGCGCACAGGTCGCCGACGAAGCCATCCCAGCGTTCGGCGCTCGACAGGCCGCGATCCAGCGCCGCCATGGCGGCGTCGAAACCTTCTTCCTCATCGTCGAGCCAGACACTGACGACGCGGGCGAACATCAAGGCCGCGCCTTGTGCGCGCAGCGCGCCGCGCGGACCGGAGGCGCCGATGCCGGCAGCTTCCAGCATCCAGGCTTGCGAACGCACGGCCATGGCGTTGAGCGCCAGCGCCAGCCCGGGACTGCGCCGCGCCGAGCGCATGATCGACCGCACCGCGTCCTTGTAGGGCGCCAGCGCTTCGAGGCGGCGCATCTCGACGTCGAACAGCCGGTCACGCGGCGGTTCTTCCGCCATATCGGCGTCGCCGCCGTCGAGCACGATATTGTCGATGTCCTTGATGTGGGCGGCGTAGATCGCCAGCGTCGAGCCGAATTCGGCGCGCAGCGCCGATAATTTGATGCCGGCGCGGCCGGCGACTTCGGCCAGGCCGATCTGTTCGAAGGAATGTTCGGCGAGCAGCGCCATCAGCGCGTCGGTCGCCTTGGCGCGGTCGGAGGTGCCGCGCGGCGGCGCAGCGACAGGCGCTTTGCGTTCGGATTTGGATTTGCGGGCCGGTTTGCGGGCCATGATGGCCTCCCTGGTTCGGTGCGGCTGACTTTATGTAGGTCCGCAAAGGCGACGGTTCTAGGGCAGATTGGATGCCGCGCATCTGGAC
>JAQSCR010000570.1:0-7017 GCA_029945495.1 Pseudolabrys sp.
TCCAGGTGTCCGACATGACCGTCGGCACCACGATCGCCAATCTCGGCATGACCGACGTTAAATTCCCCAATCCGCTGTTCGAAGGCGACACCGTGACGTGCTCGACCGTGGTCGTCAGCAAGCGCGAGTCGCAGTCGCGGCCGAACGCCGGCATCGTCGAATTCCATCACAAGGCGTTCAAGCAGGACGGCAAGCTGGTCGCCGAATGCCATCGCAATGCCTTCATCATCAAGCGGCCGAAGTAGAAGCCTTGCGGCAGCCGTTCGAAATCATCGGCCCGATTTCCGACGTCGAAACCATCGCCGCCGGCAGCGGAATTCGCGAGCGCGCTAGGCTGCGCCGCATTTATGGTCCCGGACGCTGGCGCAAGCGCAAAGGCATTGCGGAAATTCGCCTGGGCGATGGCGCAATCCGGCGCGCCGAGCTACACTGGTATGAGGCCAACGGAATCGGCCGCCGCGAATTCAAGATTAAATATCTTTTGTGACCGCCAATGGCAAAAACAGCAATGGCAAAAACAGCAATGTCAAAGCAACTCGTCGTATGCGTGAAGAATGACGGCTTTCTGGTTTCGCTGGAAAGGCGGAAAATCTACGTTGCCCTGCCCGACGCCCAGGCCGAAAAAAACGGCATGACGCGCGTCGTCGATGAATCGGGCGAGGACTATCTCTACCCGTCCAAACTGTTCCGTGCCATTTTGCTGCCGGTGGCGCTCAAGCGAGCTATTCTGGACGCCGCATGACCATGCGCTCACTTCTGTTCGTCCCGGCCGACGCCGGTCCCAAGCTCGACAAGGCGATGGCGTCAGGCGCCGACGCCGTCATTATCGACCTGGAGGATTCGATTGCGTCGGAGCGCAAGGCGCACGCCCGCGCGGCGTGTTTCGAATACCTCAAGAGCGCGCAGCCGAAGGCGCAGCGCCCGCGCCTGCTGGTGCGCATCAACGGCCTCGACACCGGGCTGACCGACGCCGATCTCGCGGCCATCGTGCCGGGAAAGCCCGACGCCATTCTGTTTCCGAAGGCGGAAGGCGGCGCGAGCCTCGTTCATCTCGACGCCAAGCTGACCGCGCAGGAAGCCATCGCCGGCGTCACAGAGGATTCGATCAAGGTGCTGGCGCAGAATGTCGAGTCGTCGCTCGGCCTGTTTCTCGCCGGTACGTTCCGCGGCGTCAGTGCGCGCCTCATCGGCATGACCTGGGGCCCGGAGGATCTCTCCGCCGAACTCGGCGCCGAAGCCAACCGCGACGCCGATGGCCAATTGACCGAGCCGTATCGCTTCGCCCGCTCGATATGCCTGTTCAGCGCCGCGGCGGCGAAAGTGCCGGCGATCGAGACCATCTACGCCGACTTCCGCAACAGCGAAGGCCTGCGCATTGAGACGATCGACTCGCGCCGCGATGGCTTCACCGGGCGTCTCGCCATTCATCCGGCACAGGTGCCGATCATCAACGAGGTCTATACACCGAGCGCCGAGCAGATCGAGAAAGCCAAAGCGGTGATCGCCGCCTTTGCCGCGCAGCCCGGCGCCGGCGCGGTCGGCATCGATGGCAAGATGTACGACCGGCCGCATCTGGTGCGGGCGCAACGGCTGCTGGCGGCGGCCGGTCAAGGTTGACTTGTCACGCGTTTGCTTGACGTTCAGGCAACCACCGGCCCGTCTCGGCCCTCGATCATGTTGGCAATGCGGAAGCCCGAACCGGCGCCCAAGGTCCAGCCCAAAGTGCCGTGGCCGGTGTTGAGCCAAAGATTGCGATAGCGGGTGCGGCCGACATAGGGGATGTTGGACGGCGTGGTCGGCCGCAGGCCGCTCCAGAATGTCGCCTGATCGAACTTGCCCGCGTTCGGGAAAAGCCGCTTCACATTGTTCAGGATCGCCTGACAGCGCGCGTGATTGAGGTTTCGCGAATAGCCCGACAATTCCGCCGTGCCGGCGACGCGCAAGCGGTCGCCATAGTTCGAATAGACCAGCTTAAATTCATCGTCGGTCAGGCTGGTGACCGGCGCGCAATTCGTGCCGTTGGTCGGGATCGTCATCGAATAGCCTTTGGCCGGATAGATGTTCAGCCGCACGCCATAGGGCCGCAGGAACGGCGCCGACCAGCAGCCGAGGCTGACGATCACGTCGCGCGCGCGCAATGTCCGGTAACCGTCCGGTCCGCAGACTTCGACGGCCGACACCTGCTTCGTATCGGGCGATGTGTCGAGCGCGGTCACCTGATGATTGTAGAGAAAGACGCCGCCCTTTTTTTCGCAGACCTGCGCCAGCCCTTGCGTGAACTTGAAGGCATCGCCGCTTTCGTCGTCCGCGGTATAGGTCGCCCCCGCAATATCGCCGCGCCGCTCGGTGAAGGCCGGCTCGATTTCGACGACCTTGTCGGCATCGATCACGGTCCGATCGCAGCCATATTTGCGCATCAGTTCGGCCACCGGAATGGCGGCTTCGAACTCGCGACGGTCGCGATAGAAATGCAGAATGCCCTTGCTGCGCGAGTCGTAGCGCAGGCCTTCGTCGGCCCGGATTTTTTGAATGAGGCCGCGGCTTTCGAGTGCCATTTGCACGATCTCGGCGGTGTGCCGGGAGGCGCGCTGCGGCAGGCAATCGACCAGGAATTTCGCGATCCACAGCCATTGGTGCACGTCCATGCGCGGCCGGAACAGCAGCGGCGCATCGCCGTCGAACAGCCACTTGAGAACCTTGAACGGCGCCGACGGATTGGCCCACGGCTCGGCATGGCTCACCGAAACCTGTCCGCCATTGGCGAAGCTGGTCTCTAACCCGGATTGCGGCTGGCGGTCGACGATGCAGACGGATCTGCCGGCGCGCAGATTCCAATACGCCGTGCAGATGCCGACAACGCCGCCCCCCAGCACGATGACGTCAAAATGGGTGGATGCGGAATCCCTGGAAAATCGGTTCATGCTCAGGCCTTTCAATGACAGCGGCGCGCATTCGTGCTGTGACGAATGTGCCCCCTCTGTCATTGGCCTGAGAGTTTCATCGCGTTGCTTGAGTGCTTCGCGACTTTCACCGTCGGCGGGAGCTTGTGGCTCCGCTCTTCAGAGATTTAAAACTTCGGAACGGTTCATTTGCCTGAGAGATTCCGGGGCGGTTGCTCCTTCGGCGCCAGCCCGCATCCGAAGATGCAAGCCAGACTCTCCCGTTCGCCATGTGAAATAACCGATTCTGTCGGCAAAGTCGAGCAGCGAAACCGGCCGGCTACTCCGCGGCCCGCACCGGCGCCGCCGCGTGCGCGACGTCGGCGGCGTGGCCGGGCACCAAAGCATGGTCGCCGCCAAGGTCATACCCGCGGTCATGGTCATGGTTATGGTTATGGTTATGGTTATGGTTATGGTTATGGTTATGGTTATGACCTTGGCCTTCCTGCATCTGCTTCACCCGCTTGTTTTGCGCGACATAGGCGCGCGCCGCGTCCGAGTTGAACAATTCATGCGTCTCGGCCTCGTCGGCGGCGACCGCGGTCATCGCCGTGTCGATATAGCTGTAGCGGTTCGGATCGGTCTTGATGCCCAGATAAATGCGGCGAAGCTTGAAATAGAGCGCCGTCCAGCGCACCAGCTTGCTGGCGATCTCGGCTGCGTATTTGGGATAGAACGACCAGACCGGCTCGATCGCGAAGCCCGGCCGCCGGTCGCGCCGGAAGCGCAGGCGCAGGAAACCGCTTTCGAGCGGGTGAATATGCTCGATATTGATCGAGCCCATGAACCAGGTGATGAGGAACAGCGCGTTGCTGGCATTGGCGTTGGTCGCCGCCACCCGCCGCAGCACCGTCTCGATGTGCGGAAGCGTATAATAGCGCTGCCAGGCGTGCCGGTAGGCGCGATCCCACTCCTCGCGCGACATCTTCGGATGCGGCGTGCAGATGTGGTTGAGGTCGTATTTGTTCAAATCGGGATCGAGCGCCGCGCCGGCGCGGTGCAGCTTGAGATGATCCTCCGAGCCGGGCAGCGGCGTCAGATAGAAGAATTCCAGCAGGTCGACCGGCAGTTCGCGCTTGATCACATCGATGTCGTGCATGATCGAGTCGTATGTGTCGTTCGGGAAGCCGAGGATATAGCCGGCATAGGTGATGACGCCGGCGTTCTTCCAGGCCAGCAGCATGTCGCGGTATTCGGTGATCTTGTTCTGCTTTTTCTTGGCGCCGGCCAGATTGTCCGGATTGATGTTCTCCAGGCCGATGAACACCCGCTTGACGCCGGCGAGCGCGCACTTCTCGATGAAATGCGCCAGCTTGTAACAGAGCGTGTCGACCTGGATGACGAAGCTGATGTTGAACTTTTCCACCTGGCGCAGATGCACGATGCGGTCGAGGATCGTTTCCCAATCCTTGTTGCGGGCGAAATTGTCGTCGGTGATGAAAAAGGCGCGCAAGCCTTGCGCGTAGTTGACCCGCACGATCTTTTCGATGTCGTCGGCCGAGCGGCGGCGTGACTTGCGGCCCTGCACATTGATGATGGTGCAGAACGAACACTGATAGGGGCAGCCGCGGCCGGCGTCGAAACTGGTGGTGCCGCCGGCGGTGCGTTGCACCCGTTCCACCGCCATCAGCGGAATCGGCGTGCCTTCGATGCCCGGCAGGTCGTCCATGTAATTGTAGAGCGGCCTGAGATTGTCCGCCGCCGCGTCGAGCAGCACCTGGTCGAGCCGGCCTTCGGCCTCGCCGGCAAACAGCGACAGGCCCATCGCCTTGGCGCGATCGAGGTCGGCGTCGGCGCCGCCCAGCATGGCTGTGACGC
This sequence comes from Pseudolabrys sp., assembly GCA_029945495.1. Lineage (GTDB taxonomy): Bacteria > Pseudomonadota > Alphaproteobacteria > Rhizobiales > Xanthobacteraceae > Pseudolabrys. The sequence continues at coordinate 4,758 of JAQSCR010000570.1, forward strand.
CGGAGACATGAAACCCGCCGATGCCGACTTTGATGCCGCGCGCGCGCAGCCGTCCGGCTAGATCGAGCGCACGCGGAAACTGGTTCGACTGCACGCCGGCCAGCATCACCATGCCGGCGCCGGCCTCCTCGATCATCGCCGCCAGACGTTCGGGGCGGATGCGGGTATTGGTTTCGTCGAGGGCGTGTATGTCGATGTCGACGTCGGGCCCGAGAATCCGGCGCTCGGCGCAATCCTTGGCCAGGCCGAACAACGAGGCGAGCGAATTCGACGGAATTGGCGACCGCATCCACTGGATGACATAGCCGTTCTCGTCGTAGTGCGATGGCTTCACCAGCACCAGACAAAAGCGTCGCCGCGCCGCCACCTGTTCCGTCGCCACCGTCGCCATTGCAACCCCTTCCCCACCAACGCATGGAAAGGTCCAACCGGGACGTGAGAATTGTACAGGCGATTACTGCGAAAGCATACAGCCGGGTTGGCTAGCCGCGCGGCTTTTTGTCGGAGGCCGAATAAACGGCATTCGGGTCGAAGGTCTTGTCAGCGTTGCGGAATTCCAGCGCCACGCTGCCGGTCTGGCCAAGCGGCGCGGCGCGATAGAAGCACGAGCGCCGGCCGGTGTGGCAGGCGCCCGGGCCGAGCTGCTCGACCTTGATCCACACCGCATCCTGATCGCAATCGACGCGCAATTCGCGCACGCGCTGCACGTGGCCGGAGCTCTCGCCCTTTTTCCAGAGCTTTTTGCGCGAGCGCGAGAAATACCACGCCTCGCCGGTCTCGATGGTCTTGGCCAGCGCCTCGGCATTCATATGCGCGACCATCAGCACGTCGCCCGAGGCGACGTCAGTCGCCACCGCGGTGACCAGGCCGTTGGCGTCGAATTTGGGAAGAAGCGCGAGGCCTTCTTCGATGTCGTGCGTTGATGTGGACATGGAGGGCACCCGAGCGTTTGCTGAAAGCCTCAATTCAATCTCATCGTCATGCCCGGGCTTGACCCGGGCATCCATGATGAAGTCCCAATACGCACTAGCTTACGTCAGGCCATTCATCGACGCACGATATCATGGATTGCCGGGTCAAGCCCGGCAATGACCACGCGACAGATCGTGACTAAGAAGCTTAGCGACTCTTACTTCGACCCGCGCAGCATGGTCATGAAGCGGACCATCTCGTTGGGGTCGGTGCGGAACGCGCCGGAGAAATGCGTCGTCACGGTCAGCGCGCCGAGCTTATGCACGCCGCGGATCGACATGCACATATGCTCGGCCTCGATCATCACCGCCACCCCGCGCGGCTGGAGCACTTCCTCGATCGCGGTCGCGATCTGCGAGGTCATATGCTCCTGCGTCTGCAGGCGATGCGCGTAGACATCGACCAGGCGCGCCAGCTTCGAAAGGCCGACGACGCGGTCCGTCGGCATATAGGCGACATGCGCCTTGCCGTAGAACGGCATCATGTGGTGTTCGCAATGCGAATTGAACTGGATGTCCTTGACCAGCACGAAGTCGTCATAGCCGCCGGTTTCGCTGAACGTGCGGTCGAGCGCTTCCGCGGGAGACTCGCGATAGCCTTCGTAGATTTCCTCATAGGCATCGATCACGCGCTTCGGCGTATCGAGAACGCCTTCGCGCGTGGCGTCGTCGCCGGCATAGGCGATCAGGGTGCGCACCGCCTCTTCCGCGGCTTCGCGGGAGGGGCGCGGCGCAGTCGGCGCGGTGGCTCCGCGCACGTGGTCGGAAAGCCCGTGCTTCGCGGGCTTGATGATAGAATTCTTGGCGTCCATCGGTCTCTCCGTTCGACCGGCGCCAGGCCTGTCTCAGGCTGCGCCGGGTGTGTCACCGGGGTGGCCGCGTCAGGCGCCCGTGTTGAGGGACGCAAGGTCGCGCATTCCATTCGGCAGGACCGCCTGGCCTTGAGAATTCGGCCCAGTCAGCCATGCCCCAGCTTCGAGAACCCCTTCTCGTACCGGCAGGGTGATCCCTATATATTGCTTTGTACGGGCGAAGCAATGTGCCGGATCAGTCCCGTTTGGGTCAATTTTAATGCTGAATGACGTCTATAACGCCAAAATTCTCGATCTGGCCGGCAATATCCCCCGGCTCGGCCGGCTCAAGGACCCCGGCGCCAGCGCCACCGCCCATTCCAAGTTGTGCGGCTCGACTGTCACCGTCGACGTGGTCATGACCGACGGTCATGTTTCCGACTTCGCCCATGACGTAAAGGCCTGTGCCCTCGGCCAGGCCTCGTCCTCGATTATGGC
>JAQSCR010000570.1:7027-8694 GCA_029945495.1 Pseudolabrys sp.
CCTCGCCGGCGGAGCTACGAGACTTGCGCGAGACGGTGTGCAAGATGCTGAAGGAAAACGGCGCGCCGCCGACCGGCAAATGGGCCGACGTCGCCCTGCTCGAGCCGGTGCGCGACTACAAGGCGCGCCACGCCTCGACGCTGCTGACCTTCGACGCGGTCGTCAAAGCCGTCGACGAAATCGAAGCCAGGCGCAAACAGGCGGCGGAATAGCCCGCCGCCCGAACGCATTCGCCTGCCGGACCTCAGTCGAAGGTCGCCGAGGTGGTGTCGGTCTTGCGATTGTACCTGATGGTGATCTTCGCGACCGAGCACAGGTCGATGTCGTGCCACACCGCCGACGAATCGTCGTCGTGATACACTACCTTCAAGTCCCAGACGCAGGTCTTGCCGAACCGGTGGAACGCTATCTCCCGACGCTCGCCGTTTTCCAGCAGATCCTTGCCGAGAATATCCTCTTCCCAGTCGTTGGTGTGTCCCGGCGAAATATACACTTCGCTGATGTCGTAGCCGGTGCGGTTGATGAGCGTGAAATCCTGGCGCGATTGAGCTTGCGCCGACGTCGTGGCGGTGGTGATAGCGGCAACCAGCATCGTCGCGGCGATCAGGATAAACTTCATAGTGCACCCAAATTGATAGCGCGCATGACAGGTGTCAGCGCCGTCGCCGGGCGGCGAGTCGATAAGCCGCCCAATCGCGCGAGCATTTCGCATGCGCACCATATGTTGACAAGCCGCCCACGCTTCTCGCGCCGCTGAAATAACCGGCAGATTTACGGGATGGTTATTGTGCCGACGCCAGTCCGCCCACCTTGCGCACTGTCACATCGGCGCGCGCGCCGATCGGCTTGGCGCAGCCCGACACCAGCCGCGGCAGACTTTGCTGCGCGCCGGTATTGCCGATACGGATGGTCGTCACCACCCCCTTGCTGATCGTCTCGATCACCATCGAATGACTGCCCGGACCGGCAAAGTCGCGGATCATGCCGGCGCGGACCGTGCCGGCGGCATAGCTGACCAATTCGTCCGGATTAGCATGACGCTGCGAGGCTCCCATCGTCAGTTCGAGGCGGGTCCCGCCGGCGCGCAAGACGACGCTGTCGAGCTTGCCCGGCAGCCGCACGTCGGCGCGGCCGCTGCGCCGTTCCAGATAGCTGAGTTCAAAACTGTCGCTGTCGGCGCCGCAGGCCATCACCAGATCGAAGCTGCCGATCTGCTCGCCCTCGACCGTGAGCGGATGCCGCCGTGCCAGCGACGCGATGCCGGCACGATCGACCATCTCCCAGCGGCGCTCGCCGATGGGCATTGCACGCACGCCATTGGTCATCGGCACAACCGGCGGCAAATTGACTGAGGGCGCATTGACGGAAGGTCCATTGACCGGTGGCGACACCGCCACGGTGGCCGCCGATGGCGCTATCCTGTCGTTGGTCGTCAGCTTGGTCTGGCGAAGCTCATCGGACGTCATCGTGTGCAGCGGCTCCCACGGCGGAATGCGCAGCGCCAGATCGAGCAGATCGATCGAGCCGCCCATTTCAGCGGTGAACTGCGCCAGCCGGCCGATGTCGCGTTGCACCAGCACGAGGTCCTCGGCCGAATAGGTCGCCGCGGTCGGATCGTCGCGCCGATCGCCCAGCCAGATCTGATGCACCATCACGCGCGCTTCCCC
>JAQSCR010000571.1 GCA_029945495.1 Pseudolabrys sp.
GATGCGAGCGAAACGGTACCGGTCGCGCCCGAATATGCCGTTTTGGCATTGTCCGAGTTCGAACCACCAACGGCCGCCGCGATCTGCGCCGCATATGCCTGGTCACTATTGAGGACAATTTTGTAAGCCTGTCCTAACCCGCTGCCGACTGCCGACTGCTGGTCCGCGTTTCCTGACGCCAGCAAGCTGGTGATTGTAGCCAGCGCTTCGGGATGCGATGTCGCCACATCGCGGATCAGCGATATTAGTTCGGCGCCGCCGTTCGGATATTGCGCCATGACCTGAGTCGGGTTGGCAAGAAACTCATCGACCGTGGCTGCCTGAGCGCCTGTCGTGGCGAGGGTCGTAAACATGAGCCCTGCCAGGACGGCACCGGCCGTAGCACGAACGAGATAATTGAAAGCCGTGGCAAACATGTCTGCCTCCTATGATTGTAAGAAAATTAGCACGCTATTAAGTTTCTTGCCAATGGTTCTTTGCTGCTCTGCACATTAAGGTAAAGTTCCAATCAGGCCGTTGTGCTGATTTTAGAGGCACTTTTGCTTCGTCGGCGGGCGGAATGCGTTGCAGCTCCGGGAAATGACTGCGAAAGCCCAGCTCCCACCAGCGCGAATACAATGATCGCATAGCCTGGTATTTGCAGCGAAAAATCAATCCAGGAGTGCAAGTTCGCAATAATCGAGACCGAAAAGGCAGCGAGCGGAATAATCACGTCCCGATTGCGTACCCTGATACCATTGACCAAAACAGATGCCGCAACCAGCCAGCCGATACAGACCGCGCTCGCCAAGGGTAGGCCGACCTCCGAAGCCAATTCTAACGGCGTATTATGCGCTATATCCCAGACACCCCACATCGAAATCTCGGCGCTCCGATAGGCCGGGAAGCTCCAAGCGAATGTGCCGAGACCTGTGCCGAACCACGGGTAATCGGCAATCATCCGGATCGTCGAGAGGTAGGCGGCCAAACGACCCTCATCCGCCAGCCCTTGCACGTCGAAACGATTGCTGACCGCGCCGCCGAGAAACTGCAACAAAGCGAGCGCAACAAGGCCACTGGCACCCAGGGCAATCCAAATGCCGGAGCGCGGCGGCAGGTCGCGCCGAAAGTAAACGATGAAGGTGACCATCAAGGCCAAGAGCGACAGGACAACGCCGGCTCGGGAGCTCGTTAGAAACATCGCCATCAGGCAGATAAAAAACATCGAGAACGAGACGATAAGTGATCGCGGCGTCGCGGTCACAAGACGCGCCGGCACCTTTTTCCAAACGATCTTGTCCATGCGCAAATGCCTGCGTGTTTGCTCCAGCAAAATCGCGAGCCAAACAACGGCGCATGATCCGAAATAAGCCGCCGCCGTATTGCGATTGACAAATGTCCCGGTGAGGTTACCGGCATAGGCGCGCTTTTCACGCCACAAAAGCATGGTTGGCTCGATCAGGTACGACAAGATTCCGTAAACCGCATAAGCGGCACCGGACCAGGCAATCACATGAAGCAACTGGCGTGCCCTATCGCGGTCAGTTCCAACGATCAAACCGCAAATCAGGGACAGCACACAGGCGATCGTCGGCCCAAGCGCAAAAAATGGTTCGCCACGCACAATTGACACCGACGGGACGATGTCGACACCCAAAACCTTCGAGGTTTGCGCCCAAATCGGGTGGGGCTTTGCGATCCACGGATGATCCGATAGCTGCTCATGCAAAACAAAGGCGTAAAATAGAACGATAAGACCGATCCCGGCGAGCAGCAGCAAATGACCGCGCCGAAGCGGGAAATTCGACAGTGATGTTGCCGCCGCAGCAAGGCCAAGAATACCGCACCAAACCGCTACGGTTCCTTTGTCATATGAGCCGAACGGCAGCGGCGCGAAAGCGACCACGAAAAACAAGATATAGGCCGGAATGGCGCTCAGCGTCAGTTTCGGGGTCTGGGTCCAGAGCCTCATTGTTTCCGGCATTCATTTGAGGATGCGCCCGCCAATGATGAACCTCTGGTGGGGGCACTGAACCTATCACACCGTCGGGCCCGGTCTATTCCCTGCCCTCAGTGATAAAAACCCTTTGGTCATGGATTGGCCCGCGTCGCAAACGTCGGAGCGCATTTATGGTGCGGCATCTTTAAGCGGACAGTCGAAGGTGTAGACCTTCACATGAACCACCAAGTGGCTGGCATTTGTCTGCGAACTGAAAGCTATAAACGGCCCAATTTTGTCGGCGCCACCGGGCAATCGCCTGCCAGCGGAAATCTCGTCGGCAGGAACGAGCTTGCCAATTCGACGAGGCCGCGCCGCAACGTCGACCCGGCCGTTCTCGGTTTGCATGGACCCGTCAATTGCGGTGACCGTGACCTTTGGCAATCCACGCCGTTGGTGGCAGGCAGCGTCCTGCCAGAAGAGCCGTTCCACCGAGCCCTCGGTCAGCCGAAAGGCCGGAAACGTTTCAGTATTCACCCCGAAGTAGTTTGATTCGGTTGCATGCGCAGAGATGCGAAGCTTTACATCGAGAGAGGCCGCGCTTTTGTCGTCGTCGTGTTTGACATAGGGCGAACCAGGCGCAGCTTTGATAGATGCCTTGATCTGAAATCTTATTCCACTTTTTTGATAGTCGATCGGGCGCGGTGCAGCGGATGCGGTCTGGGCGTGCGACGACTGGGCAACAAATGCCGCGCACCCGACAAAGGTGATCAACGCCACGAGATGGAAAAGCTTTCGCCGCATGAGAAGCCGCGCCCGTACCAAATACGCCCCGCATAAAACAAAACCGGCAGGAACTTGGCTACGATAAGTAGCCCGTTTTTCTGCCGGTCTAGTTCGATCGGCCAAGGCTGTATTTAGCCCCAGCTCCAGTCACCTGCGCAAGTTAGTTGCCGCGCAGGTTCCTGATGTTGTTCCGCAGAATGATCCCATCGTTGGCGGTGTTCACTGCGTCGCTGGTGGTCGCCAGGATCACGCGGATGTATTGCAGGACCTTGGTGACTTCGACCGACCGCGCGTTCGACACGAAGAGGATGTCGCCATTGCGCATCTGCGTCTTGGTGGCCAGGAAGAACCCGCCAGGATCACGCAGATTGATGCTGAAGATGACGGGGATTGTCGCGGCACCCGGGAACTTGCTGACATCGACACCGAGACGTTCCGCGACATCGCGCGGTTCGGCCCTGTACAGGAAGGTCGCATCCGGATCCGCCTGCGCGTCGAGCAGACCGCCTGCCTTGCCGACTGCTTCAGCAAGATTGATACGCCAAGCGTCGAAATTGAACTGGCCGCTTTGACCCGTGGCGCCGAGCGCGATGAACTTCTGCTGCTCGCGGTACACATAAATCCGGTCGCCAGGCTGCACATAAATGTTGTTCGAAGAATTCATGATGAGGTTTTCGAATGGCACGGTCGCGTGCGTGCCTTTGCGCTCAAGCATGACCCAGGTTTCAAAGCCCTGGCCCTTGATACCGCCCGCGCGCGTGATGGCATCCAAGATGCGGTCACCGGCGCCCGAAGCGCTGGCGCCGAATCGTGACGGTTGATTCACTTCGCCGAGGACGCTGATGAGCGACGTGCGCTGGTTTGTGACGTTGACGACGGCTTGCGGCTCAATGGCGCGGTTTCTGATGGCAGCGACGATATCGCGCTGAACCTGAACCGCGGTGCGGCCGGCAGCCTTGATAGTGCCGGCATAGGGGACGGTGATATTGCCGTCGTTGTCGATCGCCTGATCCGGCAACGTGACATAATTGCCCGGGCGAACGCCTGCTTCTGAGGGGATAAACAGACCGCCAGCGGCCGCTTCGAAGATGGTGACGCTGAGGGTGTCGCCGACACCGAAATTCAGGCTCGCCGGCGGCTTGCTGTCGCGGAACGCGCCAGCCAAACCCTTGGGCTCGAATTGCCGGAGGATGCCAACTGCTTCCGGCGTCAGCTTGACGACGCCAAACGGCAGACCACCGGGCTCGAGCGGTTCTCCCGCTTTTATGGCGGCGCTCGAAGGCCCCGACACCGGCATTTCTGATGCGCACGCACCGAGGCTCAAAACGAGACAAACGGTACAAAGCTTCGCCAAGCGACCCCGAAATAGCACGATGACCCCCACCCTACCGAATCGCCACACGCAATTAGGTCCTTAAACATACCTTAACACCGCTATTCGAATAGCACCGCCCATGAGATAGCAACAGAGAATTGCAACCTTGGTGTAAATCATGGGGAGTGTTGCAATGCGGGCACACCCGAGGCAAAAACAAATGTCGGAAATGCCAATAAAAACAGCAGGAAAGACGGGCAATGCGCGAATATTGGTTAATGGCATGAGTATCCGGACGTTAATCTTCTTCGGATTGTTGGTTTCGCCCATTTTGCCAACGGCCGCCCATGGGCTCGGTGGGAATTTGCCGACCTCATTCTGCCGCGCTGTCGGCTGCGGGCTCGAAGAATTCGGACCACGAAGTCCTCGTGGCGGGGTGATCCCCGTCCAGCTTTCGCCCGGCCCTCCGGACAATGGTACCATGGAGGGCTGGCACCTCGTCCGCACGCCAGGTCCCGATAAAAACGACATCGTTTCCGTCATGCGCACCGCCGACATCATGCGGTCGGACGCCGAGTTTGCCGGCATCATGATCCGGTGCCGGGCAAAATCAGCGCTTCAGATCGCGTTTGTGGTGATCACGCCGTTTCATCCCCGCTCGCACCCGAAAATCGCCGTCGGGCTCAATCATTCAAAAATGCAGTTTCAAGCAGAAGTCATTGCACCCGGCAGCCTGGTTGCTCTTCCCAACGAAGCCGAGGTGCTCGCAAAAGGCGCCTGGCAGTCAGCCAAAGAACTGACCGTCGATATCGAAGGCGAAGGAGCAAAGATTCACGGCACCGTTTCGCTGGAAAATCTTTCCGGCGCGATTGCCCAGCTGCAAGCCAGTTGCCCCTAGTAATCGCCAGGGTCATGATTGGATATACGCAGCACGATTCGCTGCAATGCAGCAAACGTTAGTATTTCCTTAATAGAGTTGGCTCACGCTTCCACCGCTAGGAGCAGCCGACAATGACGATAGCCATTGCCATCAGTGTCCTCGCCGGAATGGCGATTGGATTTCGTTTCAAAATATACATGGTCGTGCCGGCTATTCTTACCGCAGCATTATCGACAGCTGCTGTCTCGGTCGCACAAGGCGATCAATTTTGGTCGACCGCTTCGGTGATCGTTCTCAGCGCTGTCGCCGTGCAGATCGGCTATTTGTGCGGGACGTTTGCCTATTCGATGAAAGAAGCGCCGGTCACCGATAAAGCGCAAGTCGCTGGCGCTCCGGCCGACGCCTATCGGTCGCGAACCGGGCTTTCAGTCTGATCTTAATGGCTTCCAGCTTAGGTGCCGGCCGTCTGAGCGGCCAATATTTCTATGCGGGTATGCCAAGGGTAACGTGGAGGATCGGCCAACAGATCGGCCAGATTTACTCCTGGAGTTCGCTATTGGCCCGGAATTCGGGGCTTTTGCGTCCTGCAATAGTTTCTCACCCGCTGGTCCAAAATATCCGTCAGGTGACCAGCATCACGGCATTTTGGGTCGAACGCATCTGCCGCGAGATTCAGCCCCAGAACAAGACGAGACGAAAGAGAGAGATCTGCAGTCGGCACATCGCTTCAGAGGCCGGTGGCAACACCTCTCATCCACTGTTCCGCAAGCCCGCCGCGATACCGTTGATAGTAAGGTGAATTCCCTGGACGACGCGCTCGTTAGTGTCTCCGGCACGGTGCCGCTTCAGAAGCGCTATCTGCAAATGATTGAGTGGGTTTAAATAGGGAAAGCGATTGCGGATCGATCGCGCGAGCAGTGGATCGCTCTCAAGAAGAGACGTGTGGCCGGTGATGGCGAGCACCGCGTCGATAGAGTCCTGCCATTCCGCTTTCAGTCTCTGAAAGATACTGTCGCGCAGATTTGGATCAACGACGAGATCGGCGTACCGCGACGCAATCGCGATGTCGCTCTTTGCCAGTACCATGTCGATATTCGATATGAGGGCGGTGAAAAATGGCCACTGGCGATACATCGCCTGTAGTGCCGATAAGCCGTCATGCGGGCGCGCCGCAAGCCATGCCTTTATCGCTGCCCCGAACCCGTACCAGCCCGGCAGCATCAGCCGACATTGCGCCCAACTGAATACCCATGGGATGGCGCGCAGATCGCCGATACTCGTTGATTTCGTGCGCGATGCCGGACGGCTGCCGATATTGAGGTTCGCGATCTCAGCAATGACCGTGGATTCCCAGAAATAGCGCTCAAAGCCTTCGGTTTCGTAGACGAGATCGCGATACGCGCGATAGGCCGTAGCCGACAACATCTCCATCACTTCCAAGTACTCGGGCCGCGGCGCTGCCTCCGCGGGCTGCAATAGGGTCCCTTCGAGAGTGGCGGCCGCCAGAATCTCCAGATTGCGTCGCCCGACATCAGGATTGGAATATTTACTTGCGATCACTTCGCCCTGTTCGGTGATGCGGATCGCGCCTTGGACCGCCCCACCGGGTTGCGCCAAGATGGCCTGATAGCTAGGCCCGCCGCCGCGACCCACGGATCCTCCGCGTCCGTGGAACAGACGCAAGCGCACGCCGTGCCTATGGCAGATATCAACCACCTCGATCTCGGCCTTGTAGAGCTCCCATCCAGAGGTCAAATACCCGCCGTCTTTGTTACTGTCCGAATAGCCAAGCATCACCTCTTGGACGCCGACCCGGCTGTCGAGAAGCCGTCGATACATGGGAAGCGCGAGCAGGCGGTCGATAACCTCCCCGCAGCGCCGGAGATCGGCAATGGTCTCAAAAAGCGGCACGATATTGAGCGCCAGCTTGCCATCGCGGGGCCGTAGTAGGCCGGATTCGCGCAGCAGCACGGCGACTTCGAGAACATCCGAGACACCGTCGGCTTTCGATATCACATAGTTCGGCACCGATGTGGCGCCAAACCGGCTATGAGCGTCGGCCGCAGCGCGAAGAATTGCGAGTTCGGACTTAAGCTGATCCGAGCAGTCAACGAATTGCGATGCAAGCGGCCGCGCCGTCGCAAGTTCGCTCAACAGAATTTCAATACGAGATTCTTCGTCGAGGTCGAGATAGTTCGTACCGGGACGCGCGATCTCCAGCAATTCATGCAGAGACCTTTCATGGACGTCGGAATTCTGGCGAAGATCGATACCGGCGAGATGAAACTTGAAAGAATCAACGGCCCGCCGCAGCCTACGGAGGCGGCCGCGCGCCAAGGCCTCTGAGCCGTGTGTGCAAAGCGAATCGTGCAGCACGTCGAGATCGGTACGCAACTCAGCGACTGCCGAGTACGGCGGCGCGGCCCCTACCGCCTTATGGGCTGACGTGAGGTCCGCAAGTTCCCGTGCCGTCGCAGAAAGTCGGGCATAGAAACCCGAGATGGCCCGACGATAGGGTTCGTACTGGCGGTGTGGGGACCGGTCCGGTGAGTACTCGGCAAGAAGCGCGAGTGCGGGTGAAACCTTCACCAAGCGCGTATCCAACGACAGTTCGCTACCCAGACTATGCAGTTCTTCTAGATAAAAGCCGAGCGCGCATTGGCTCTGCAGGCGCATCGCCTGCCCCAGGGACTCTGCTGTGACGAACGGATTGCCGTCACGATCGCCGCCGATCCAGCTTCCCATGACGAGGAACGAGGGGATTTCGAGCCCCGCCCAGGTGGAATCACGGCGGACGAGTTCATCTTCGAGTACGCGATAGAACTCCGGGATCTGACGCAGGAACGTCTGGTCATAATAGGAAATCCCGTTCGCAATCTCGTCGCCAACCCCGAGTCGCGTGCCGCGCAATATTCCGGTCTGCCATAACGTCAGTACCGCGCGACGGAGCGCCTCCTCGGCCAGGGCGTGTTCGTCCGGTGCCACATCGACGCGGTCGCGTTCGGCCAGTAGTCGCGCCACATCCATCTCGCGATCGATTGTGCTCTTGCGCCGCACTTCCGTCGGATGGGCGGTCAAAACCGGGCAGACAAACGCGGTCTGAAAGAAAGCCTGCAACTTCTCTCTCGTCACTCCCGCCGCCTGAGCCCGCCCCAACGCATGAGCGATGCTGCCCTCGCGGGGCGCCGATGCCGCTAGCGCAAACACACGGCTACGCCGAATGTGGTCCTGATCTTCGGCGATGTTGGCGAGATGGGAGAAGTAGCTGAAGGCACGGATGATCTCAATCGCCTGATCCGGCATTACCGCATCCAATGTCGCTGCAAGCTCGCCGCGAGCCGCTTCGTCGGCGCCGCGATGAAAACGAATGGATGTCTGGCGGATACGCTCGATGAGTTCGAAGGCCGACGCCCCCGCCTGGGTGCGAATTGTATCTCCGAGAATGCGTCCAAGAAGGCGGATGCCATCGCGCAACGGCAGGTCTTTATCGAGTCCAACCGCGGACGTCGTCTCAAACTCTGCCGGTCCCAAGTTCAAATTCCACCTCAATCCGTGAGAATGATACCTATATCGTGGATGTTTCTGAGGTTACTGGGCAATACGTCCACCGTCGATGCCAAGGTCGACCGGTGGCCCAAAGTAATCGTTAGGAAGCCCCGCTTGAGTTGCTCTCGGGCGCCGCGCTTTCGGTCCAATGCTTCGGTCCACCAAGCAACAGCACCCCTCGCCGTCAAAAATTTTGGCCACTACCTGAATGCTACCCCGATACGCAAAGTGTAGTGATAGCTGG
>JAQSCR010000572.1 GCA_029945495.1 Pseudolabrys sp.
CGTCCGAGCCGGGATGCACATGCACCAGCTTCATCTGCGGCTCAGGGATTCCGAAAGCGGTGTAGCTCTGCGACGACATCTCGCTCATGCGGTCGCCGATCAGCAGCACGAGGTCGGCGCCTTTCACGCGCGCCAGCAGTTTCGGATTGGGGCCGATGCCGAAGTCGCCGGCGTAACAGGCATGCTCCGCATCGAACAGATGCGCGCGGCGGAACGTCGTCGCCACCGGCAGCGCGAAGCGCTCGGCAAAGCGCATCATCGCGGCGCTTGCCGCTTCCGACCAGCGGCTGCCGCCGATGATCGCGATCGGCCGCTTGGCCGCCCACAGCATCTTCTGCAGCCGGCTCATGTCGGTGAGGCCCGGCCAGATTTCGACCGGCTCGTAGGCGGTCGCATCCGACACCAGCGCGCGCTCGGTCAGCATGTCTTCCGGCAGCGCGACCACCACCGGGCCGGGACGGCCGTTGCAGGCGGTGTGAAACGCGCGCGACACGATTTCGGGGATGCGCACGGGATCGTCGATCTCGGTTGCCCATTTCGCCACGGTGCCGAACACCGCGCGATAATCAAGTTCCTGGAACGCTTCGCGGTCGCGCATGTCGCGGCCGATCTGGCCGACGAACAGAATCATCGGCGAGGAATCCTGGCGGGCGATGTGCACGCCGGCCGCCGCATTGGTGGCGCCCGGTCCGCGCGTGACGAAACAGATGCCGGGCCGGCCGGTGACCTTGCCGACGGCTTCCGCCATCATCGACGCGGCGCCTTCGTGCCGGCACACCGTCAGGCCGATTTTTGAGCCGTGCAGCGCATCGAGCGCGGCGAGATAGCTTTCGCCCGGCACGCAGAAGGCGTGCGTCACGCCATGAATCGCCAACTGGTCGATAAGAATCTGGCCGCCGGTGCGGGTGCCGTCGTTCGCGCGCATACTTGAAAAACTCCAGTCTTTCCAATACTCGCGCCAGCTATAGACGATCGGCGCCGCGCCTGCGAGGGCTTCCCCTCCCCCTTGTGGGGAGGGGTTAGGGGTTGGGTTCTTTGCGCCTCAGGGGTGAATCTTCGCCTTCGGGATCGGCGGCGCGAAAGCGACCGGCGTCATCAACGTATTCTTCTGCTCGATGATGTGGCCGGCCTTGGCGTTTTCGGAGAGATAGACCTTCCAGTCCGGATCCTGCGCCATGCGGCCGCGCTTCTCTTCGCGGTCGGCCGCGCTCTCATACACCCAGATATGCGTGAACTTGTTCAGCTCGCCCGTTTCCGCCACCGCGTAGCACAGCGGTTCGCCCATGTAGCGCAGCTGCACCGGATAACCGAACTTCTTGTAAAGCTCGAGTTGCGCCGGAACGCGGCCCGGCAATGTCGTGTAAGTGCGAACGTCGAGTAGCACGGAAGCCTCCCTCAAATTGCCGCTGGCAGCGCGCGGCGATGCCGGCACTCTCCGGGCCCAACGCCGGCCGGTCAATAGACATCGCCAATCGCAGCCCGCCGGCTTACGATCATGTGAAATACGGTTGGCCGATTTGACCGGCGACGTTCCGCGGCTCGCGCGCACGCAGCACGGTCACCGCCTTGACGCGATTGGCGCTTAGAAAGCGGCCGAGCGGCTCATCGAGCACGCGGCCGCGGCTCCTGGCGGCATGGCGCAACCACAGATCGCCGTCTGGCGCGACCACGACGAAGCCGACATGGAAATAATCGAGCCTCGCGCGCTCCGACAGGAAGCCGATAATGTCGCCGGTCGCCAGCAACTGCGTGTTGGCGAGCAGACTGGCGCGCGGAATGGCGGCAAGCGACATGCGGCGCGCGCCCAAGGCCGGCATATAACTGAGCGTCTTGGCGATGGTCTCGCTATCGGGGATGGCGACCGGTGCGCAGATCTCGTTGGCGATATTGTTTTCGCACCATTGCGCGAAATAATGATTGCGCTCGCGCCAGGCGACAGCGCCGTCGTGATAACGGATCTGCCGCAACGTCGCCGCGTAGGCATCTAGCGTGCGCACGCGCGCCGCCGCCAGCACCGCTTCGCAATAGGTGACGCAGTCGAAGACGTCGTCGCGGGTGACGAACCGCTCCGCCTTGCGCGGGCCGCCGATCAAAGTGTAACCGCGATAATGCGAACCGACGAGCGCGCGCGAAATGAAGTCGATGCGCTGTCCGATCGTTGGCAGAGCTTGCGCCGCCTCGATCAGCCGCGCGATGCGCGCAGTTTCGGCGTTAGCCGCCGGGGCGGTCGTGACAAAGGCGGCGCCGCCGGCCAACATGCGCAGCATGGAACGGCGGCTGATGCACAGGTTTTTCATGTTGCGCGCATGCGCTAGTCCCGCACCACGACCAGCCGGTCGGTGCCGGATTCAGCGCCCCACAATTCGCCGCGCCGGCCGGACAACTGACGCACCGAGGCGTTGCGCCTCGTGCTCGGGAAGCTGTCGAATTTTTCCGTCGCTGGATCGAAGCGGACGATGGCATTGCCATCCCAGTCGGCCAGCCAGACCTTGTCCTTGTCGTCGACATAGACCGCGTAGCAGCCGGACTTCGCCTTCGGCAGGCCCCACACCTTCCACGCCTTGTTGTGCGGGTCGTAGCGGGCGACTTCGCCGGTGGTCCAAAAGCTCACCCACAGCATGCCCTTGGAGTCGGACCAGATGCGGCGCGGCCCGACACCCGGCTTCGGCGGCTGGATCATCAGGGCGTCGCCGCTGACGGTGTCGATCTTGGCGATGTGATCGCCGGCGAGCGAAGCGTACCAGACCTCGCCGTTCGGCGTCGTCGTGATGCCGTAAGGCCCGACGCCCTTCGGTGCCTTCCAAGCCTCGACCTTGCCGGTCGCCGGATCGACGCGGCCATAGACGCCGTTCTGGCCGGTGAACCACAGGATGCCTTTGCGGTCGAAGGTCGCGGTGTTGAGATTGGCGTTGGGAAATTCCTTCGGCAGCGGAAACAGTTTCACTGCCCGGCTCGCCGGATCGACGCGCGCGATGGCGTTCTGGCCGCCTTCGGTAATCCAGGCGGCGCGGTCGGGCCCGGCGATGACGCCGTGCGGCGCGGCGTTCGGCCCCAACGGAATTTGCGTCACCTTGCCGGTCTTCGGATCGAGAATGCCGAGCGCGCCCTGGCTCTGCGCGGTGTACCAGACGGTGCCGTCCGGCGCCGGCACCACGTCATGCGGATGCGCACCGCGCGTCACCTCGTAATAGGACACTTCCGCGGCCGTCGCCGGCTTGATGCCGAGCGCGATGACCGCGACGGTCGCCGCGACGATGACTGGAACCATGCGAGCCCCCTATTGCGCCGCGTGCGATTTACCGGACGGCGCCCAGCGCCCGGCCGCTTCATCATCGGTTGCCTTGGCCTCGACCCAGATCCTGCCGTCCGCCTTCTCGACCTGCTTCCAGAACGGCGCACGCGTCTTGAGATAATCCATCAAGAAATCGGCGGCGGCGAAAGCCGCGGCGCGATGCGACGATACCGTCACCACCATCATGATGTCTTGGCCGGGCAAGATGCGGCCGAAGCGATGAATGACGGTGACGCCGATCAGCGGCCAGCGCGCAGCTGCTTCCGCCACATGCCGCTCGATCTCGGCTTCCGCCATGCCGGGATAATACTCCAGCGTCAGCGACGCGATCGGTTCGCCGTTTTCGTCGCCACGGCAGATGCCGGTGAAGGTCACCACCGCGCCGGCATCGGTGCGGCCGCGCGTGATCGCCGCCACCTCGGTGGCGACGTCGAACGGCTCGCGCTGGATACGCACGGTGCTAAGGGCTGTCATCTGATAAATCTAATCCAGATTCTTGTTTCTAGAAATTAGCAGTTTCCCTTGTGCTCGCGCCGGTTGAGGTTAGAATTTACACCAATTCGACTAGGGACAGGGGGAGATTATGAGTTCTGTTGATACGGGGCCCGATCGACGCAGTTGGTGGAATAGGATTCTTGGGCGAAGCATATTAAAGGCACTTGTAGGTGATTTTTTCGAGAGCAAACGCAACACAGCGTCGATCATTGCAATCCTGTTGGTTGGCACTGTTTGCTACGTTGTAATAGCTAGAGAAAAATACGAACTTTTGAGCTCGCTTTTAAATATAATCTTCGTCGTTATCGGCTTCTATTTTGGTACGAAGCCTGGAAGCGCTGACGAAGGCGAACAATAGCCCGTCGTCTTATCCCCCCGTCATCGGCGGGAAAAACGCGATTTCCGTCGCCTTGTCGATCGGCGCCTGCGGCTTCACGTGGATGCGGTCGATGGCCGCGCGGATCACCTTGGGGTTGGCAAAGGCATGGGCATATTCCTCGCCGCGCGAGGACAGCCACGTTACCAATTCCGCGACCGTGGTTACACTGGCGGGAACTTCGACGTCTTCTTCCGGTTTGCCGACGCGCTCGCGCACCCAGGCGAAATAGCGCACCTTGAGACTCATTTTGATTTGCCCATGATCTTATCCGACCTTGCTTCGCCCGCCGAAGCGGGCTTCGCGAAGGCGGGAAACCGGTTCCCACTCTTCGGGATCATGGGCCCTCGTCGATCATATAACGCAGGCCGGCACGTAAATAGTCCCAGCCGGTGTAGAGTGTCACCAGCGCCGACAGCCACAGCAGCGTGATGCCAATTTCGATGGTGATCGGCAGCACCTTCTCGCCGGCCTCGCCGGCGATCAGAAAGCCGATGGCGACCAGTTGTCCGGCGGTCTTCCATTTGGCGAGCTGCGTCACCGGCAGGCTGACCCGCAGTTCGGCAAGAAATTCGCGCAGGCCCGAAACCAGGATTTCGCGGCATAAAATAATGATGGCCGCCAATAGCGCCCAACCGCGGATGGTCGTCCCCGCCGCCAGCATCAGCAGGCTCGACGCCACCAGCAGCTTGTCGGCGATCGGATCGAGCATGCGGCCGAGCGACGACTGCTGGCCCCACATGCGCGCGAGATAGCCGTCGAGAATGTCGGTGACCCCGGCGGCGATGAAAATCGCCAGCGCCGCCCAGCGCAACCACAGCTCACCGCCGAGAATGCTCTGCCAGAACAGCAAGCCGACCACTACCGGCACGGCGGCAATGCGCGCATAGGTCAGAATATTCGGCAGCGCCAGCGGATGCGCCGGCAGCCGCGGGGAATTCGTCGCGTTCATGCGGCCCAAGGAACACCGGGGGGGCATGAACGTCAACCACTAGCGCGTCGAAGACGCGCGTAAAAGCGCTTTTGCGCCGCGCGATTGCGACGAATACCCGATCTTTATCGGCCTATGCGAGCGGCGGCTCAGTCGATGGGCGGTTTGGGCAAACGGCTGACGCCCGGCTCCATGACGAAGGTCTGGTCGAGCGAGTACCACTCGCCCTTGACGCCCGGCGCCGGTCCCGGCCCGTCGTGACGGACGAAATCGCCGATCAGCGCGCGGGTGACGCCGAACTGCACATCGGTTTCCAGTTTGTCGTCGTCCTGGACGTAAATCTGCGAGATCATGGTCTTGAAACCTTCCTTCAGGATCAGGAAGTGCAGATGGGCCGGGCGGAAATTGTGGCGTTTTGCCGCGCGCAGCAGATCGCCGACCGGGCCGTCGACCGGTATCGGATAGCCGGCCGGTTTCACGCTGCGGAAGCCGAAATGGCCCGTCGCGTCGGTGACGAACTTGCCGCGCAGGTTCATCTCGGCCTGGTTCGGATCCTGCTGCTCGTAGAAGCCCTCCGGCGAGGAATGCCAGATATCCACTTCGGCACCGGCGACCGGATTGCCCTTCTGGTCTTTGACCAGGCAATTGACGAAAAGTTCCGGGCCCGGCGTCGGCGACCGCACGATCGAGCCGCCGTTTTCGGTGCGCGGCGAATTCAGCCGCCAGAACGGCCCGAGCAGATTGGCGGTGGTTTCGGTCTGGCCGTTATTGCCGTTGTTGAGCAGGCACACCAGCGCCGAGAAGCCGAGCGAGCCGGACATCAGCACCACTTCGTTGTGCTTGGCGTTGGAAAGCTGCCCCATCTTGGCGATGATCTGGCAGCCTTTCTGAAATTCTTCCTCGGTCAGATGCACGTCGCGCGCGAAAGCGTGCAGATGCTTGACCAGCGAGGCGACGATCTCGCGCAGACGCGGATCGTCGATGTTCTTGTAAGCGTCGAGAACCACCGGCGTGACGTCGCTCTGGCTCTTGATGATCATGGCCGTTTCCTTGCCCGTTGCTTTTTCCGTTTCCTCGTCCGTGCCGCGCGCGGCGCTCGTCCGGCGACGCTACTGCGCCTTCTCATGGAAGAAGTCATATATCTTTCGCGCCGTCTCCGCATTAATTCCCGGCACATGCGAGAGATCGGACAGGCTCGCCCGCTCGATGGCTTTCACAGTGCCGAAATGATGCAGCAGCGCCCGCTTGCGGGTGGGCCCGATCCCCGCGATTTCCTGCAATCCGGCCTCGCGGATGTCCTTTTTGCGCCGCGCCCGATGCGAACCGATGGCGAAGCGGTGCGCTTCGTCGCGCAACCGTTCGACGAAATACAGAAGCGGATCGCGCGGCGGCAGCTTGAATGGGCTGCGGCCCGCCATGAAGAAAGTTTCCCGTCCCGCTTCGCGGTCCAGGCCCTTGGCAATGGCGACCAGCGGCACATTGGTGATGCCAAGCTCAGTCAAGGTCTCGGTCGCCGAGCGCAATTGCCCCTGCCCGCCGTCGATCAGCACCAGATCGGGCCAGGGTGACTCAGGCGTTTCCTCCGGCTCGCCGGTCAGGACGGCGGCGAGCGCGGAATCCGCCGTCAGCCGCGGGCTTTCCTCGATCAGCCGCTTGAACCGACGCCGCAGCACTTCGCGCATCATGCCGTAATCGTCGCCGGGCGTGATGTCGGTCGAGCGGATATTGAACTTGCGGTATTGGTTTTTGCGGAAGCCTTCCGGCCCGGCGACGATCATGCCGCCGACCGCGTTGGTGCCGCTGATATGGCTGTTGTCGTACACTTCAACGCGTCGCGGCTCGCGCGGCAGTCCGAAGGTTTCGGTCAGCGCCTTCAGCAATCGCTGCTGCGACGCCGTATCGGCGAGCTTGCGTGCCAACGCCTCGCGGCCGTTGGCGAGTGCATGCGTCACCAGTTCCTTGCGCTCGCCGCGCTGCGGCACGCTGATCTCGACCTTGCGCCGGCTCTTGGCGGTCAAAGCCTCCGCCAACAGCGCGCGTTCCTCGAACTCCTCCGACACCAGGATCAGCCGCGGCGCCGGCTTGTCGTCGTAGAATTGGCCCAGGAAGGCGCCGAGCACTTCCGATCCGCTCAGCGTGCGATCGGCCTTGGGGAAATAAGCGCGGTTGCCCCAGTTTTGCCCGGTGCGGAAGAAGAACACCTCGACGCAGGAATAGCCGCCGTCCTGATGCACGGCGAACACGTCGGCTTCCTCGACGCTGCGCGGATTGATGCCCTGATGCGACTGGATCGCCGACAAGGCCGCCAGCCGATCACGGTAGATCGCCGCGCGTTCGAAATCGAGCGCGCCCGACGCCGTCTCCATCTCTGTCGACAGTTCCTTCTGCACCGTCCGGCTGCGGCCGGAAAGAAACGCATTGGCTTCGCGCACCAGTTCGCTGTAGCCGGAAAAGTCGATCTCCTGCGTGCACGGCGCCGAACAGCGCTTGATCTGGTACAAAAGGCACGGCCGCGTGCGCGACTCGAAGAACGAATCCGAACAGGAGCGCAACAGGAACGCCCGCTGCAGCGCATTGACCGTGCGGTTGACCGCGCCGGCATTGGCGAACGGCCCGTAATAATGCCCGGGCCGCGTGCGCGCGCCGCGATGCTTCAGGAGCTGCGGCGCCCAGTGATCGGAAGTGATCATGATATAGGGAAACGACTTGTCGTCGCGCATCAGCACGTTGAAGCGCGGCCGCAGCCGTTTGATCAGATTAGCCTCGAGCAGCAGCGCCTCGGTCTCGGTCGCGGTCGAGACGAATTCCATCGTCACCGTCGCCGCGATCATGCGGGTGATGCGGCTGTCATGCGCATTCGGCCTTGTATAGGACGTGACGCGCTTCTTGATGTGCTTGGCTTTGCCGACATAGAGCACCTCGCCCTTCGCATCGATCATGCGATAGACGCCGGGCGAGGACGGCGCATGCTTGACCGCACGCGCGATCGCCGCCGCGCCGTTGGCCAAGGTGCCTTCGGCGGGTTCGTTCAGGTCAAGCTCGGGCAGCGCGGATTCGTCGTCGTCCTCACGCAGTTCGCTTGCCGGATCGATGTCTTTTTTGCTGCCGTTCATGGGCTCAAGATAATAGAGAAAGTTTATTCCGCCACATCGCTGTCGGCGGTGCGCCAGGCGACATGCTGGCCGCCATCGACCGCCAACGTCACGCCGGTGACGCTGGTGGCGCTCGCGAGATAGACCACCGCGGCGGCGACATCCTGTGGCGTCGGCCCCTGCCCGAGCGGCACCGAAGCGGCTTGGGCCGCAAACTGCGCGTCGCTTTGGCGCGGGCTCGGCAGCACCGGTCCCGGCGCCACCGCATTGACGCGCAGCGGCGCCAGCGCCTGCGCCAACGTCGTCGTCGCATTATGCAGCGCGCTCTTGCTCACGGTGTAGGAGAAAAACTTCGGCGTCGGCCGCAGCACGCGCTGGTCGACGATGTTGACGATGGCGGCGTCGCGGCCGCTTGGCGCCTGCGCGGCGAAGGCCTGCGCCAGGAACAGAGGCGCGGTCAGATTGATCGCCATCGTCCGGTCGAAATGCGCGCGTTCAAG
>JAQSCR010000573.1 GCA_029945495.1 Pseudolabrys sp.
GCGTACCGGCAACGTCACCTTGAAGCCTTCCGCATTGATCAGGTCGGCTTCCGCCGGCAGGCAGACGTGATGGATCTTGTGGCCGCCGAACAGCATTTTCGACGCCAGCAGCGACCCGTAGGCGGCGCCCAGGACCAGGATGTTGTAAGGCATGGCGAATGGCTCCCTCTCGCTCGACGCCCGAATCCTGGCGCGAATTCTTATGAGTCGCGGCCCGCAAGGGGCACGCGTTGCAGCCGGTAATGGCCGTCTCGCGTCATGCTATGCGGCCCGGCAAGGCGATGCAATCGGGGGCACGGGCCTCAAGCCTGCGCCCCTGCAGGGTCGCAGGTCCTGCCGCGCCTTAGAAAATCCCAAAGCTTGCGCTGGCAGAAGATCGCAAAAAAAGAGCGGCTGCGCGTTGGCCACGCGGCAGCCGCCCATTCGAAAACTGCGCTCAGTTCTCGGTCTTAGTTCTCGGTTTTGCCGCCGCCGAACAGGCTGGAGAATGTCGGCATTACCGAGCCGGAACCAGCCGGCGGCGGAACCGGGGCTGGCGCAGGCTTCGGTGCAGCTTTGGGCGCCGGCTTTTTCGCCGCGGGCTTCTTCTTCGCTTTCTTGACCGGCGCCGCCTTCTTGGCCTTCTTCGCCGATTTTACCTTCTTTGTTTTCTTCAGCCCCTTCTTTTTGGCAGGAGCCGCCTTTTTCGCTTTCTTGGATTTAGTTGCCTTCTTACGCTTCTTCGCCATGATCGACCTCCCGATCGGTTCGCAAAAATTTCTAGCCCCTCGAAGCCACGGTCACGCACCGCGACCTTTCGTTCTTTGCACGCCACTCATCGACAGCCTGCGGCCTGCAGTATCAGCCGGCGCGGCCTTCACCATTTCGGGCGAGCTGCTCCGGTATCGGACCGCCGGTCGCCCAGTCGAGCAATTCGACCGTATGGACCACCGGGATAGCAGTGCCGGACGCGATCTGAGTCATGCAGCCGATATTGCCGGCCGCGATCACATCCGGCTTCAGCCGTTCGATGTTGGCAACCTTGCGGTCCCGTAGCCGGTTAGCCAGGTCCGGCTGAAGAATGTTGTAGGTGCCCGCCGAGCCGCAACACAAATGGCCTTCGGCTACATCTTTGACGACAAACCCCAACTTGCAAAGCAAATCTTTCGGCGCATGCACTACCTTCTGTCCGTGCTGCAGCGAACAGGCCGCGTGATAGGCGACCGTCAGCCCCGGCGGCGCGGCCATCGGCTGCATCGGCAGCGCGGCAAGATACTCGGTCACGTCCTTCGCCAGCGCGGAAATACGGGCGGCCTTGTCGGCATAGGCCTTATCGTCGCGCAGCATGAAGCCATAGTCCTTCACCGTGGTGCCGCAGCCGGAAACGGTGATGAGGATGGCGTCGAGGGCGCCGCGGTCGATCTCGGCGGTCCAGGCATCGATCAGGTGCTTCGCCTGCGCCAGCGCCTGCTCCTCGCGCCCCATATGGTGCACGAGCGAGCCGCAGCAGGCGTCGCCCTCGGCGATCGTGACCTCGATGCCATGCCGATTGAGCAGGCGGATCGTCGCCTCGTTGGTCGAGGGCCGCAGCACCGGACCGATGCAGCCGGACAACAGCGCGACCCGACTGCGCCGCTCGCCCGCGGCCGGGAACACCTTGCCGGTGCGGTCGGCCGGCGACGACGGCAGCCGGCCCGGCGTCAGGCGCAGCATCGCCGCCATCCGCTTCAGGCCGATCGCCCGCAGCGCCGGCGCAAACGGCTTGCCGAGCCAGCCGCCGACCACCGCCAGCCGGAACAGCGCCGGGTTCGGCAACACCCGCGCCAGCAGACCGCGAATCATGCGGTCGCCGAGCGGGCGCTTGTAGGTCTTCTCGATATGGTCGCGGGCGTGATCGACCAGATGCATGTAATGCACGCCGGACGGACAGGTGGTCATGCAGGACAGGCACGACAGGCAGCGGTCGATATGCTTGACCACCTCCTTGGTGGCCGGCCGCTCCTGCTCGAGCATCTCCTTGATGAGATAGATGCGGCCGCGCGGGCTATCGAGTTCGTCGCCGAGCAGCACATAGGTCGGACAGGTGGCGGTGCAGAAGCCGCAATGCACGCAGGCGCGCAGGATCTTTTCCGACTCCGCGGTCTGCGGGTCCATCAGCTGCGCGAGGGAGAACGTGGTTTGCATGGCGCTATACCCCCGCCCACATGCGGCCGGGATTGAGCACGCCCTTGGGATCGAAACCATCCTTGACGCGCTTGCTCAATGCCGCGAGTCCGGCGCTTTGCGGCTCGAACACCTCGACCGAGGCGCGCAGCGAAGCCGGCGCCCGGATCAGCGTGGCATGGCCGCCAAGCTCGGCGACCGTGCGCCGGATCGAGCCGGCATCCGGCTCATTGGCGAACGGCATCGCCACCCAGATCAGTCCGCCGGCCCAGTCGTAGAACATCTGCGCCGCCGGCGTGATCGCCGCGGCCACCTCATAGCCCTTGCCAGGCGCGGTCGAGATCCGCCACAGCGGCCGCTCCTGCGAGCCGGCGAACGGCTTGACCTGACGCACGCTCTTCCACAGCGCCTTGGAATTTGCTTCTTCGAGCAGAGCGACCGGCCCGAACGGCTTCATCAATGCGGCCAGTGCTTCCTTGCGGTGCACGACCGAGGGCGCGACGCCTTCCAGCCGCAGCGCCGTGGCGGCTTCCGGCCGCGGCAGGCCATCGAAATAAGACGCCACATGGTCGGGCAGATGCGCCGCCGCCGAGACGTCGCAGGACGAGCCCATCGCCGCCGCCATCGCCGCGCAGGCGCGCGCGTCGTCGAGGCCTTCGACGACCACGGTCGCCTCGGTCTCCGGCTTCGGCAAAACTTTAATCGTAATGTCGGTCATCGCGGCGAGCGTGCCCCAGGAGCCGGCCAGCACCTTGCACATGTCGTAGCCGGTGACGTTCTTGACCACGCGGCCACCCGACTTGATGGTCTCGGCGCGTCCCGTGACAGCAGTGACGCCGAGGAAATGATCGCGCGCGGCGCCGGCCTTGAGGCGGCGCGGGCCGGAAAGATTGGTGGCAATGGCGCCGCCGAGCGTGCCCCGCCCGGCTTCGCCGCCGAGCAAAGGCCCGTAGTCCATCGGCTCAAAATCGAGCTGCTGGTTGTTGTTGTCGAGCAGCGCCTCGATCTCGGCAAGCGGCGTCCCGGCTTTCGCCGACAGCACCAGTTCGGCCGGCTCATAGAGCGTGACGCCGGACAGGCCCGAGAGGTCGAGCGTGATGTCGGTCTGGCTCGGCCGGCCGAGCGCGCGCTTCGAGCCCTGCCCGATCAGCTCCAGGGCCTTGTCGTGCGCAAGCGCCCAGCGCACGGCATCCTCGACCTCTTTGGCGTCGCGGGGTTTCAACACGTCAGTCATGGATCACTCTTAATGCAGAACAAGCCATGACGGCCTAAAACCTCGGAATGTCCGGGAACGGCAGTTTGCCGCCGGAGATATGCATGCGGCCCAGCTCGGCGCAGCGATGCAGCTCCGGAAACACCTTGCCGGGATTGAGCAGACCCTTGGCGTCGAAGGCGCATTTGACGCGCTGCTGCGCGTTGAGATCGATTTCGGAGAACATCGTCGGCATCAGATCGCGCTTCTCGACGCCGACGCCGTGCTCGCCGGTCAGCACGCCGCCGACCTCGACGCAAAGCCGCAGGATATCCGAGCCGAATTGTTCGGCGCGGTCGAGTTCGCCCGGCTTGTTGGAGTCATAAAGAATGAGCGGGTGCAGATTGCCGTCGCCGGCGTGAAACACGTTTGCCACGGCGAGCCCGTATCTGCCCGACAGCTCCTTCATGCGCTTGAGCACCAGCGGCAACTGCGCGCGCGGAATGGTGCCGTCCATGCAGTAATAGTCTGGCGAGATGCGCCCGACCGCCGGGAACGCCGCCTTGCGGCCGGCCCAGAACAGCAGCCGCTCCTGCTCCGAGGTCGAAAGTTTGACTGACACCGCGCGGCATTCCCGGGCGATTGTCTCGACCCGTGCGATCAGATGATCGACTTCGACCGCCGGCCCGTCGAGCTCGACGATCAGCAAGGCCTCGACATCGAGCGGATAGCCGGCATGCACGAAAGCTTCGGCCGCATGAATCGCAGGCTTGTCCATCATCTCCATGCCGCCGGGAATGATGCCGGCGGCGATGATCGAGGAGACGCATTCGCCAGCATCCTCGGAACTGGGAAAACCGACCAGCACCGCGCGCGCGGTTTCCGGCTTCTTCAACAACCGCACCGTCACCTCGGTAACCACGCCGAGCAGCCCTTCCGAGCCGACGACCAGCCCGAGCAGGTCGTAGCCTTCGGCGTCGAGATGCTTGCCCCCTAAGCGCAGCACCTCGCCGGTGATCAGCACGATCTCGCAGCCGAGCACGTTATTGGTGGTCATGCCGTATTTCAGGCAGTGCACGCCGCCGGAATTCTCCGCCACATTGCCGCCGATGGTGCAGGCGATCTGCGACGACGGATCCGGCGAGTAATAGAAACCGGCATGGGCGACCGCGGTGCTGACGGCGAGATTGGTGACGCCCGGCTCGACCACCGCGACCCGGTTGTCGAAATCGATGTCCTTGATCTTGTTGAACTTGGCCATGCCGAGCAACACGCCGTCGGCGAGCGGCAGCGCGCCGCCCGACAGCGAGGTGCCGGCGCCGCGCGGCACCACCTTGATGCCCTCGGCGTGGCAATAGGCCAGCACCTGCGACACCTGCTCGGTGGTTTCCGGCAGCACCACCACCATCGGCAGCTGGTGATAGGCGGTCAGGCCGTCGGTCTCGAACGGCTTCATCTCACGCGTCGAGGCGATGACGCCCTCGCCCGGCACCATGGTGCGCAGCGCCTTGACGATCTGCTCGCGCCGGGCGAGCACCGCGCCATCCGGCTCCGGCATGCGGACTGACATTACTATGGGCTCCCGGCCGTTGTCATATTGAACGATATCAGCCATTTGATGGTTGACACAGGCCGCCGTCAGAAGCATTCACAATTTGGAATATCGTGGCGCCGGTGGCCCAATAGCGGCAGGATACCGGGCAAAATAACCGGATTTGAACAGGGAGTGATGTGATGAAGATGGCATTCGTTATGGCGGCGGCGATCGCGGCCCTCAGCGCGCAGACGGCACTGGCGCAGGATGTCGCAGCCGGCGAGCAGTCATTCAAGAAATGCCTGCCCTGCCACGCCATCGGCGACGGCGCCAAGAACAAGGTCGGGCCGGTGCTCAACGGCATCGACGGCCGCCATTCCGGCAGCGTTGCCGACTACAGCTATTCCGACGCCAACAAGAATTCCGGCATCACCTGGGACGAGACGCAGTTCCTCGACTACATCAAGGACCCGCGCGCCAAGATCAAGAACACCAAGATGATCTTCCCCGGCATCAAGAACGAGACCGAAGCCAAGAACCTGTGGGCCTACCTCAAGCAGTTTGGCGCCGACGGCAAGCCGAAATAATCTGCCGAAAGAGCTGAGGCGGAGCCCACCGCCCTGTTGCGCAGACGGGGCGGCTCAGGCGACATTTGACTTTGGTCAACGCGACGACAAGCCAGGGCAGGCATCATTTGATCATTCGGGCGCGACCTGCCCCATTTGGAGGATTGCTGTCATGATCAAGGATATTGTTGTCAGTCTGGGCTTGGGCGCGCAGGACCCCGCCGGGAATTTCGCCATCTCGGTGGCGGAGGCCTACAAGGCGCACCTGACGGGTCTCGCCTTCTCGTATGAGCCGATCATTCCCGGCGCGGTGATGGGCGGCATTCCGCCGGAATTCATTGAATCGCAGCGCGTCGAATCCGACAAAAAGGCGCGAACCGCGGTCGCCCGCTTCGAGGCCGCCGCCAAGCGCACC
The DNA here is from genome assembly GCA_029945495.1 of Pseudolabrys sp. Classification (GTDB taxonomy): domain Bacteria; phylum Pseudomonadota; class Alphaproteobacteria; order Rhizobiales; family Xanthobacteraceae; genus Pseudolabrys. The sequence continues at coordinate 5,850 of JAQSCR010000573.1, forward strand.
GACGTTTCCGCCGAAACGCTGGTGGTCAGCGCCAGCGTGTCCGGCGCCGCCGATCGGCTCGCCCATATCGCGCGTCGTTTCGATCTGGTCATCGTCGGCCAGGCCGACCGCGAAGAAGGACTGCCCGACGAAGTGCTCGACGAGGCCGCCTTGTTCGAATCCGGCCGCCCGGTGATTTTCGTGCCGTTCATCCAGAAAGCCGGCCTGAAACTCGATCGGGTCATGGTGTGCTGGGACGGCAGCCGCGCCGCCACCCGCGCCGTCGCCGACAGCATTCCGCTGCTGAAAAAGGCCAAGCTGGTGGAAATTGTCATGGTCGCCAGCAAGCCCGGCAAGGGCAACGAGATTGCCGGCGCCGATCTCGGCCAGCATCTCGCCCGTCACGGGCTGAAGGTCGAGGTCAAGCGCATCACCTCGAACGAAATCGACGTGCCCTCGACCATCCTGTCCTATGCGGCCGATTCATCCGCCGACATGATCGTGATGGGCGGCTACGGCCATTCGCGCCTGCGCGAATTCGTCCTCGGCGGCGTCACCCGCAGCATCCTTGAAACGATGACGGTGCCGGTGCTGATGTCGCATTGAGTTGTTGTCGTCCCCGCGAAAGCGGGGACCCATACTCCGCAGTTTATCGATAGATATGTGGCTATGGGTCCCGGCTCTCGCTTCGCTCGGCCGGGATGACAGCGCAGAGGCTGCGTCATGCTCGAACGCCACGTCACATTGCTCACCGGCGAAAAGGTCCTGATCCGGCCGCTCAAGGTCCCGGACGCCGGGCTCTATCCGGATTTCCTCAGCGACGTCACCGCCGAGGATCTTCGGCTGCGCTTCTTCGCCGCCATGCGCGAAGTGTCGGCCGAGATGATCGACAAGCTCATTCACTATGACCCGGTCACCGCGATGGCCTTCGTCGCAATCGAAGAGCAGAGCGGCCGCCTGCTCGGCGTCGTGCGCCTGCATGACGACGCCAGCGGCGAGAACGGCGAGTTCGCGATCCTGACCCGCTCGCATCTCAAGGGGCACGGCCTTGGCTGGCTGATGATGAAGCACATGATCGCCTACGCAAAGGACAGGGGCCTCAAGACGGTGCGCGGTCAGGTGCTGGGCGAAAACGCCACCATGCTGCAGATGTGCGGCGAGCTTGGCTTTCACTCAACCGACGACCCGGACGAGCGTGGCGTCAAGCTGGTCGAACTGCCGCTCGCCGAAGTGCCGGCGGAAGCGGTGCACTAGCAGTTGCGTTTCCCGGGCGCAGTGCAGCACGAAGTGATGCGCTGCAGACCCGGGATCTAGCTTGTTTAAATGCTAGCTGGCTACGGCAACACGCATTGTGCCACCAGGCCGCGGGCGCGGGCATCGATCACGCCGAGCGCGCGCAGCGCCAGCAAGGTCGCGGTCTGCACCGCCTCGCGCGCCTGGCCGGGATCGTCATAGGTCGGCGCCAGCGGACCGAGCAGACCCTCCATCAGCGCGCCGACCAGCGCGGGCGCCGCGACCCGCGCATCCTGATCGGGCAGATAGCGGCCGGCGATGGCGATGGCGATGCGGCCTTCCAGTTCGGCGGCGAGCGACTGGCGGAAATCGAGCCGCATGGCATCGACATCGGCGTCGACCGGTTCGCCCATCACCGCCCAGGCCAGCCGGCGCTCGGCCAGCGAGCGCGAGGCAAAGGTCGCGATCGACGCCGCCATGGCCGACATCGGGCCGGGCGCGGCATCGCCGGCGGCCTTCATGGCATCGAGTTCGCGGCCGGCAACGGCGGCGACCAATTCGGCAATGAGGTCGGTCTTGGACGGGAAATAGCGATAGACCGTGCCGGCGGCGATGCCGGCGCGCGCCGCCACCGCCGCGATCTGAACCGCTGCCATGCCGCCCTCGGCGGCCAGCGCGGTCGCCGCGCGCAGGCTGCCCTGCGCGCGCGCGGCCTGCCGGCGGACGACATTCTCGGTGCGACGATAGGGCATGGGAATGAGTGAATGACGATTCACGAGAAAGAAGCAAGCCCGCTTTTCCCTCTCCCCGTTTACGGGGAGAGGGAAGCAGGCGAAGCGACGATTGTCGTCAGTCCTTAGGGGCTAATGCTTCCCGCCGCCGCCGCCCATCGCCTTCTCGCGGATCGCGGTGAGCGACGTGGTCGGCGTGATCGCTTCCGGGTCGACCTTCAGATGGATGATCGACGGCTTGCCGGATTTCTGCGCCGCGGCGAACGCCGCCGGGAATTCGGCGGTCTTCTCCACCAGCACGCCGAAGCCGCCGAATGCCTTGGCGTAAGCGACGAAGTCCGGGTTCTTGAGTTCGGTCGCCACCACCCGGCCAGGATATTCGCGTTCCTGATGCATGCGGATGGTGCCGTAGGTGCCGTTGTCGGACAAAACCACGATCACCGGCAAATTGTATTGCACGGCGGTGGCGAAGTCGTTGCCGGTCATCATGAAGTCGCCGTCGCCGGCAATGCAAACGACAGCGCGGTCGGGATACAAAGTCTTCATCGCCAAAGCCGCCGGCAGCCCGTAACCCATAGAGCCCGAAGTCGGGCCGACCAGGCTCGCATATTTGCGGAAGCGATAGAAGCGATTGATCCAGGTGGCGAAGTTGCCGGCACCGTTGGTGATGAACGCGTCCGTCGGCAAGGTATTGCGCAGCCACACCATGATCTCGCCGAGATTGACGCCGCCCGGCACCGGCGTCGCCTTGTCGGTCCAGGCGATAAAGTCGGCATGCGCGGTATCGGCTTCGCCGCGCCAGGCGATTTCGTTCGGCGGCTGCAAGCCCTCGAGCGACGCGCAGAACGCGGTCGGCGACGCGTTGATCGCCAAAGCCG
>JAQSCR010000574.1 GCA_029945495.1 Pseudolabrys sp.
CTGGCCGCGATGAATGCGCGATGGCACCAGATAATCGCGCGCGCCTTCCGGCGACGACGCGGTCAGGATCGGCGTCTGGAATTCGAAGAAGCCGCCGGCCTTCATGCGCGTGCGGATCGAATCGATGATGCGGCCGCGCAGCATGATGTTGTTATGCAGCTTCTCGCGACGCAGATCGAGGAAGCGGTATTTGAGCCGGATGTCTTCCGGGTATTCCTGCTCGCCGAACACCGGCATCGGCAGCTCCGCGGCCGCGCCGAGCACTTCGATTTCGGTGATGTAGACTTCGACCTGGCCGGTCGGCAGGTCCGGGTTCTCGGTGCCGGCCGGACGCCGCCGCGCCTTGCCGTCAATGCGCACCACCCATTCCGCGCGCAAGGTCTCGGCCATTTTGAAAGCCGGGCTGTCGGGGTCGGCGACGACCTGGGTCAGGCCGTAATGGTCGCGCAGATCGATGAACAGCACGCCGCCATGGTCGCGGATGCGGTGGCACCAGCCGGACAGCCGGACGTCCTTGCCAATGTCGCTTTCGCGCAAAGCCCCGCAGGTGTGTGAACGATAGCGATGCATGGTCATTTATTGGCGTTCCGGCAGGCGATTCTTGAGACGATTCTGGGGCTGGATGGAGTGCGGCGAAAAACGCATGGGGAGTCCGCTTTGTCAAGGCAAGGAGCGGCTGCGAACCCAGCAACAGTGGCTCGACAGACTCAAAGCCCGCCTGCACACTGAAAGCGTCCCGAGTGCCGGAGCGTCGATGTCGAAGAAGTCCGTGAAAAAGGGCCGCAAAACGGCCAAAACCGCCAAATCGGCATGCGCCGACATGTCCACCGGCGAGGCCACGGTCGAGGCCCTGCTCGCGCACGGCATCGACACTGTTTACGCCCTGCCCGGTGTCCATAACGACCACCTGTTCGATGCCTTTGCCCGCGCCGGCGACCGCTTGCGCGTCGTCCATGCCCGCCACGAACAGGGGGCGGCCTATATGGCGCTGGGGGCGGCGCTGGCGACTGGCAAACCGCAAACCTATTCGGTGGTGCCCGGCCCCGGCCTCCTGAACTCCGGCGCGGCCCTGCTCACCGCCTATGGCATGAACGCGCCGGTGCTGGCTTTGGTCGGCCAGATCCCGGCCGGCGCCATCGGCCACGACCAGGGTCACCTGCACGAGATCCGCGACCAGGCCGGCATCGTCGCCCGACTGGTCGACCATGCCGACATCATCGACGCGCCGGCCGAGGCGCCCGCCAAAGTCGCCAAGGCCATCCGGTCGATGGCGACTGGCCGCCCCGGCCCCGCCGCGCTCGAATGCGCCATCGATGTCTGGGGCCAACGCGGCCCGGTCTCACCCGTTGCCCCGCCCGCCCCGCCGCGGCCGCCGAAGTTCGACCACGATGCCGTGCGTGCGGCGGCCAAACTGCTTGGCAAAGCCAAGCGCGTGCTGATCGTCGTCGGCGGCGGCGCGCTCGACGCCTCGCCCGAAGTGACGTTGCTGTCCGACATGCTGCAGGCGCCGGTGCTGTCCTATCGCCGCGGCCGCGGAGTCCTGGATGACCGCAATCCGTTCAGCGTCAATCTACCGTTAGGCCGCGATCTCTGGGGCGAAGCCGATGCGGTGCTCGCCGTCGGGACGCGGCTGCTCAACCCGATGACGCAATGGGGCATGGACAAGGACATCAGAATCGTCCGCGTCGATGCCGACAAGGACGAGCCGGCGCGCCTGCACAAGCCCGCTGTCGCGCTGATCGGCGACGCCGCGCCGATCCTCATGCACCTGATCGATCAACTGGGCCGCACCAACGACCGCCGCGCACCGCGCCGCGACGAAATGGTTGAGCGACAAGCGAAGATGCGGGCGCGGCTCGCCAAGCTCGCGCCGCAGCTTGCGTTCGTTGAGGCGATCCGTGCCGAATTGCCCGAGGACGGCATCTACGTCGATGAGGTGACGCAGGTCGGCTTTGCCGCGCGTCTCGCATTGCCCGTCTACAAGCCGCGCACGTTTCTCTCGCCCGGCTTCCAGGATAATCTCGGCTGGGGATACGCGACCGCGCTCGGCGCGCAGCACGCCCGCCCCGATGTGCCGGTGCTGTCGATCAATGGCGACGGCGGCTTCATGTACACCTCGAACGAACTCGCCACCGCCATGCGCCACCGCATTCCGCTCACGGCCATCGTCTTTGCCGACGGCGCCTTCGGCAATGTCCGGCGCATTCAGGAAGAGCAGTTCGGCAACCGGCTGATCGCCTGCGATCTGGCCAATCCCGATTTCGTCAAATATGCCGAAAGCTTCGGCGCCGCCGGCCGCCGCGCCCATACGCCAGAGGAACTGCGCGTCGCGCTGCGCGCGTCGTTTGCCGCGCGCGAACCGACCTTGATCGAGGTTCCGGTCAAGGCCATGCCGAGCCCTTGGGAATTCATCCACATGCCGCCGGTGCACGGCACGAAGAAACGCTAGCCAAAAGCATTCGCCAAAACATAGCATTCGCTAAAACACTTGCCGTCGAACGGCAGAATTGGGTTAGGTTGCCGCCGCAATGTCATTGATCACCACCACAGACGCCCTCGCCGCCATTTGCGACCGCATGGCGAAGCACCCCTTCATTACCGTCGATACCGAGTTCCTACGCGAGACCACCTATTACCCGCTGTTGTGCGTGGCGCAGATCGCTAGCGCCGACGAAGCGGTGGTGATCGACGCACTGGCGCCCGGCATCGACCTCAAGCCGTTCTTCGAACTGCTGGCCGACGAGAAGGTCGTCAAGGTTTTCCACGCCGCGCGCCAGGACATTGAAATCGTCTGGAACATGGCCAAGACGATTCCACACCCGATTTTCGACAGCCAAGTCGCCGCCATGGTGCTCGGCTATGGCGACTCGATTTCCTACGACCAACTGGTGCAGCGCATCACCGGCGACGTGCTAGACAAGTCGAACCGTTTCACCGACTGGACCCGCCGCCCGCTCACCGACGCGCAGACCACCTACGCTTTGTCCGACGTCACGCATCTGCGCGACGTCTACATCAAGCTTGCCGCCGATCTTGAAAAGCGCGGCCGCACCAGTTGGGTCGAGGCCGAGATGAGCATCCTCACCTCGCCGGAAACCTATCGCGCCGATCCGGCCAATGCGTGGGAGCGGCTGAAGACCCGCGTGCGCAAGCCGAAGGAGCTTGCCGTGCTGATGGAAATCGCCGCCTGGCGTGAACGCGAAGCGCAGACCCGCGACGTGCCGCGCTCGCGCGTGCTGAAAGACGACGTGCTTGGCGACATCGCCACGCAGGCGCCGACGACGATCGAGAAGCTCGGCCATCTGCGCTCGCTGCCGAAGGGCTTCGAGCGCTCGCGCTGGGGCGAAGCCATCGTCGAGGCGGTGCAGCGCGGCGTCGACCGCGATCCCAAGACTTTGCCGCGGTTCGAGCGCTTCCGTCCGGCGCAGAACGGCGCGGCCACGGTCGAACTCCTGAAAGTACTGCTGCGCATGACCGCGGAAAGCCACGGCGTCGCCGCCAAGGTGATTGCCACCGTCGATGAACTCGACCGCATCGCCGCCGACGACGATGCCGATGTGCCGGCGATGAAAGGCTGGCGGCGCGAACTGTTCGGCGAGAAAGCGATCGCGCTCAAGCACGGCAGACTGGCGCTCGCGGTCGACAAGGGCCGCGTGGTGACAGTGGACAAGGCCTGATGAATTTCGCCAGCGACAATACCGCGGGCATCGCGCCGGAGATCATGGCGGCGCTGTCGCGCGCGAATGAAGGTTTCACGCTGGGCTACAGCAACGATGTCTGGACCAGGCGCGCCGAGCAGCGCATCGCCGACGTGTTCAAGCGCGACGTCGCAATGTTCCTCGTGACCACCGGCACTGCATGCAATTCCCTGGCCATCGCGCATGTCGCGCCGCCCTGGGGCGCCGTGCTGTGCCACGAGGACGCGCATATTGCGACGGACGAATGCGGCGCGCCGGAATTCTTCGGCAACGGCATCAAGCTCGTCGGCCTGCCCGGCGAAGACGGCAAGATCGCACCCGGCGTCCTCAAGGCGGCGCTGGAAAAGCCGCAATGGGGCGCGCCGCACCATGTCGTACCGTCGGTGCTGTCGCTTTCGCAGGCGACCGAGGCCGGCACGATCTATCAACCGCGCGAGATCCGCGAACTGGCCGACCTCGCGCACGCGCATGGCATGGCCGTGCATATGGACGGCGCACGCTTGGGCAACGCGCTCGCGCGCATGAACGCGCCGGCCGATGAGGCGACCTGGAAAGCCGGCGTCGACGTGTTGTCTTTCGGCGCCACCAAAGGCGGCGCGATGGGCGCCGAGGCCATCGTCTTCTTCGACCGCGAACGCAGCTCCGGCATGGACCGGCGCCGCAAGCGCGGCGGTCATCTGCTCTCGAAGCACCGCTTCATTGCCGCGCAAATGGATGCCTATCTCGCCGACGATCTTTGGCTCCGGCTGGCGCGCCACGCCAATGCCATGGCCGACCGGCTGAGCGACAAGCTTGCGGCGGTGGGAATGCCGCCGGTCTGGCCGGTCGAGGCCAACGAAGTCTTCGCGCTCATTCCGCGCGCCGCCTGCGACCGGCTCAAGGCGAAAGGCGCGGCATTCTACGAACGAATGGCCGAGAATTTGCCGAAGTCCGCCATCGTCAAGCCGGATTCCATTCTGGTTCGCCTGGTGACATCCTTTGCCACCACGCCGGCTGAAGTGGATGAGTTCGTGACGACCGCGCGCGCATAAGGATCAGGACGATGCCGCTGTCCATCGACATCAATGGCGATGCCGGCGAAAGCTACGGACGCTGGACTCTCGGCGACGACGCATCGTTCCTGCCGCACGTCTCGTCCGTCAACATCGCCTGCGGCTTTCACGGCGGCGATCCGTCGACGATGCGGCAGACCGTGCGCATCGCCAAAGCGGCCGGCATCGCCATCGGCGCGCATCCGGGTTTTCCCGACCTCATGGGCTTCGGCCGGCGCATGATGACCATCGCGCCCGAGGAGATGGTCGATGCCACGCTCTATCAGATCGGCGCTCTGGCGGCGATTGCGCGCTCCGAAGGCATGACAATCGCGCACGTCAAGCCGCACGGCGCTTTCTACAAGGCGTGTTCGATCGACATGGCGCTGTCCAGGGCGATCGGCGCAGCGATTGCTGCCTACGATCCCGCAATGTTTTTGGTGCTGCTCGCCGGTCCCGGCGCCGATGCGGCGGAAGCGGCCGGTGCCCGCGTCGCGCGCGAGGCCTTCATCGACCTCGATTACGATGCCGAAGGCAAATTGATCATTGAGCGGGTTGCCAAACCGCGCGACCCCACCGTCGTTGCGCAGCGCGCTGTGCGCGCGGTTCGCGACGGCAAGCTCACGAAGATCGACGGCAGCGACATGGGTGTCGCCGTCTCGACTCTGTGCCTGCACGGCGATCGCGCGAACTCGGCCGAAGTGGCGAAGGTCGTCAAAGAAACGCTGCTCTCGAATGGGATCGCCGTCGCGCCGCTGAAGTAGCGCGGCCCGCTACGCCGCTTTCTTGCGCGCGCTAATCGCCGCGCCGAAGGCCTCGAACAGCGCCTTGTTGATCGGGTTGGTCTGCGGGTCGTACTCGGCATGCCACTGCACGCCGAGCGCAAAGCCTTTCGCATCCTTGATGCGGATCGCCTCGATGGTGCCGTCTTCGGCCACGCCCTCGACGACGATGCGTCCGCCTGGCTCGAGAATGCCCTGCCCGTGCAGCGAGTTCACGCGGATGGTCTCGCGTCCAAACAAGGTCGCGAAAGCCCCGCCCGGCGTCAGCGTGACGTCGTGGCGATCGCCGAACACCACGGTCGGATCGGGATGGATTTCGCCGTTCTCCAGCCGCGGCATGCGGTGGTTCTGCCGCCCCGGTATCTCCCGGATTTCGGGATGCAGCGTGCTGCCATAGGCCACACTCATCTCCTGGAAGCCGCGGCAGATGCCAAGCAACGGCACGCAGCGCGCGACGCAGGTTTCGACCAAAGCCAGCGCCACCGCGTCGCGCTCGAGATCGTAGGGCTCGTAACTGACGTGCGGATCGGTGCCGAAGCGGGTCGGATGCACATTGGCGCGCGCCCCGGTCAGCAGCACGCCGTCGACGATATCGAGCAAGGCCTCGATATCGGTAATCTCCGGCGAGCCGGCAAACATCAGCGGCAAGGCGCCGGTGACATCCGCCACCGCCCGCAGGTTTCGCTCGCCGACGCGCTGCGATGGAAAACGGCCTTCGGCCAAAACTTTGTTGCCGATCACGCCGACCACGGGACGTTTCATTGGGGTCGCTTCATCGCGGCTTTCTCATTGCCATCAAAGTCCAAACCTTGGTCGATCTTAAGCCTCAATCGACGGCTCCCGGCCGACCAGCCGCGCCAACTGGCGCAGCCGGCTGAACAGCCGGTCGCTGGCCAATCTGCCATAGCGGCCGGGGAGTCGCAGCACCAACTTGCCACGTTTCACCCGCATCGGCACATGGCCGAGAACGCCGCTCTGCCCTGCGGTCAGGATATAGGCCACCCGCATGGCGGCGCCGAGGACGCGGGCGCGGTCGAGAATGTGGGTGCTGGCCAGTTCGCGTAACCGCGTCGGCAGGTCTGCCTCGCTCAAACCAGCGTGGCGGAAATAGGTCGCCAGCGCCAGATAGGCCCGCCCCGGGTGATCGACGGCGACAAACGCCCCATGCGCGACGATGTTCATCGCCTGCTCGCCGCGATAATCCGGATGCGCCCGCCAGCCGATATCGGCCAGGAGGCAGGCGGCGTGGCGCAGGCGGCGCTCGTCGGCGCTTTCCTCCAGTCCGGACGAGGCGATGAAGCGGTCGGTCCAGGCGATCAGTTCCTCGCCGTGCTGCGGCGAGCGCGAGCGCAGCACGTTGAGGTCGGCCGCCGCCACGATCAGCGGATCGAGCGCGCGTTCGCGTGCCTTGAGCAGCGAATAGAGCAAGCCCTCGCGCACGCCGAGCACCGAGATGATGACCTCTTTCGGCTTGATCGTGCGGACGAGATTTTCCAGCACCAGCGCGGCGTAAGCCAGCAGCGGCCGGCGCGCGGCATTGACGACTTCGATCTTCGACAAGGTTTCGGTATCGACGCGATGCACCAGCCGCGAGAAGTCGAGCGCCTCGCGCGCCGATATCCGGTAATTGTGCATGACGTGGAACGGATAGCCGGTCTGCCACATGTGCAACCGCGCCAGCGCGCGCCAGGTGCCGCCGACGGCGTAGAAGGTGCGGCCCTCGCCTTCGCTCAGAATGTCGAGGCCTTTGAAAGAATCGGCGACCAGCTTTTCGGCCTTCTTGATCGACTTGCCGGTGAGGTCCTGCAAGGCCAGCCCGCCGAGCGGCAATGTCAGGCCATGCCGTACGCGCGAGCCATGCACGTCGACCAGTTCGAGCGAGCCACCACCGAGATCGCCGACAAGGCCATCGGGTCTATGGATGCCGGAGACGACGCCGAGCGCGGTTAGATGCGCTTCGCGCTTGCCCGACAGAATTTCGATTCTAGCGCCGCAGATGCGCTCGGCCTCGGCAATGAAGGCGCGGCCGTTCCTGGCATCGCGGCAGGCGGCGGTGGCGATCGCCCAGATCTTGCTGACATGCTGGATGTCGCATAGCGCGCGGAAGCGCACCAGCGCGGCGAGCGCGGTCTCGATGGCGTCCCGCGCCAACAGCCCGGTGGTCTGCACCTGGCGGCCGAGGCCGGCGAGCACCTTCTCGTTGAAGATCGGCGTCGGCGATCGCGTCAGGCCCTCATAGATGACCAGGCGCACCGAGTTCGAGCCGATATCGATGACGGCGATCGGCGGGCCGCTGTCGAGGCGGCCCTTGACCGATTGCGGGCGGACGACGGCGCGCTTACGCGCTGTCGGCGATGCGCCGGATGAGGCTGCGCGGCGATGATTCTTTGAGCGATTTACCACGGCCCGACAGACTCGGATTGGTCATGAAGTACTTGTGGGCGTTGAAGGGTTCCTCGCCCGGGGCCGCCTTTATGCGCGCCGAACTGCCATCCGGCAAGACCTGCCAGCTTTGCTCGTTATCCCTGAAATTTGCCGCCAGAATCTGGCCGAGCACCTGCTCATGCACGGTCGGATTGAGGATCGGGCACAACACCTCGACACGCCGGTCGAGATTGCGCGGCATCATGTCGGCCGACGAAAAATAGATCGCTGCCTTCGGGTGCGGCAACGCATGGCCGGCGCCGAAACAATAGATGCGGCTGTGCTCAAGGAAGCGCCCGACGATCGACTTAGCCTGGATGTTGTCGGACAGGCCGGGCACGCCGGGCCGCAGGCAGCAGATGCCGCGCACCACCAGATCGATCTTCACGCCCGCCATCGACGCATCGTAGAGCGCATCGATGATGCCGGGATCGACCAGCGCATTCATCTTCATCCAGATACCGGCCGGCTTTCCGGCCCTGGCATTGGCGGCCTCCTGCGCGATGTGCTCGAGAATGCGCGGCCGCAGGTTGACCGGCGAGATCGCCATGCGTTCGAGTTCGGCGGGCTCCGCATAACCGGTGATGTAGTTGAAGATGCGGGCGACGTCGCGGGCGATCAGCGGATCGGCGGTGAAGAACGACAGGTCGGTGTAGATACGCGCGGTCACCGGGTGATAATTGCCGGTGCCGACATGACAATAGGTGGCGAGCGCCCCGCCCTCACG
>JAQSCR010000575.1 GCA_029945495.1 Pseudolabrys sp.
GGCAGCCGGTCGGCCTTCTCGGCGAGGCCGACCTCGCCCAGCAACTCGCGGCAGCGCGCATCGATCGCGGCGCCGCCGCGGCCGCCGGCGCCCCGAGCGTAGCGCCCGCATCCTGCTCAAAATCGTACAGAAGGAGCCGGAGGCCGTCTCGCGCGCGCTGGCCAGTTGACCGGTCGCCGCTACAGATACTTCCGCAGTTCGGCGGCGGCAGCCTCGGGAGTCCGCTTTAAGCTAAACGGCGCGACGAAGCGGCCCTGCTTGTCCATCAGATAGACCAGCGCGGTGTGGTCCATGCTGTAGTCGTCGCCCTTCTCGCTCGGCACTTTCTTGGCATAAACGCGATAGGCCTTTTCGGCGGCTTCGATCGCCGGCCGCTCGCCGGTGGCGGCGCGCACATGCGGGTCGAAGCTCAACAGATAATCCTTCATCGCCGCCGGCGTATCGCGTTCGGGATCGACCGAGACGAACAAAGCGCCGGTGCGGTCGGCGTCCGGGCCTAACGCGCGCATCAGCTCAGAGACTTCGAACAAAGTCGCCGGACAGACATCGGGGCAATGGGTGTAGCCAAAGAACACCAGAAACGGCCGGCCCTTCAGGTCCTGATCTGTGATGGTCTTGCCGTCCTGATCGATCAACTGGAACGGTCCGCCAATCGCGGATGCGCCCGGCGCGCCAGCGCCGCCGCCAAGATTGCCGGTGGCGAACAGGAATACGCCGAGGAATATCGCCAGCCCGGTCAGGAAGGCCGCAATGACCAGAAGAATGTGGGATGCGCGCGTCGTCATCGAGATGGGAGACCCGGGGTTAGAAGCACGCGATCCAGCCGGTGCGCACCATTTCAAAAAATACAGTGGTACCGTAGTAGCCCCACAGTCCGACCGCGGCGGCGAACACCAGCCCGCCGATGAGCGCAGCTAAGAGCACCGGCCAGGTCACGGTGACAGTGGGAGCGATCGCCGGCATAGCCAACCTTTCAGGCCCGACCTTTTAGGTCCTTGTTTCAGGCCGTTATCAACCCAGATAAGTCCGATTGCGGACTTAAGCAACACGCCGGGCTGACGGTCGCCGAGTACCCCAGCGTTAACCATCTTGGCATCGATAAACGCATAAAAACCGGCCAATTTCGGACTTGCGTTGACTCAAAAGGTTAAAGCCGCAATGAATAATCCTTAGGCATCCAAGAATTTACGAGATGGAGCACGTCATGCGTACCGCTTTGGCCCTCGCCGCCGCGATCTCACTGTCGTTCGCCGGCACCGCCGCCTGGGCCCAAAATGCCCAAGCTCCTGCGCCGGCGGCAACCGCCGCGAAATGCGAAAACCCGAACGCCCTCGGCGTTGCCCGCGTGGTGGAAATCGACACCACCGGCGGCCCCGGCTTCGGCTTCGAGCATTTCAAGGCCTATGATTTCCTTCAGGACCATGAAGTCGTACTCACATTCGACGACGGCCCGTGGCCGGGTCATACGCCGGCCGTGCTGAAGGCACTCGCCGACCAGTGCACCAAGGCGCTGTTCTTCCCGATCGGCAAGCATGCCGGCTGGCATCCGGAAATTCTCAAGCGCGTGGTCGCCGCCGGTCACACCGTCGGTTCGCACACCTGGTCGCATAAGGACCTGTCGCGCCTGACCGCACAGGAAGCCACCGACGAAATCGAAAAGGGCATTGCCGCGGTCTCGATCGCGACGGGCAACAAGCCGATCGCGCCGTTCTTCCGCTTCCCGGCACTGCGTCACCCGCCGGAAATGGTGAAGTATCTAGGCGACCGCAATGTCGGCATCTTCTCGACCGATCTCGACTCGTTCGACTTCAAGATGCGCAAGCCGGACCAGGTCGTGAAGTCGGTGATGGCCAAGCTCGCCAAGCAGGGCAAAGGCATCGTGCTGATGCACGACTTCCAGCAGGCGACCGCGGGCGCCGCGCCGGAACTGCTCAAGGAGCTCAAGGACGGCGGCTACAAGGTGGTGCAGATCACCGGCAAGACGCCGACCGAACCGAAGAAGGAATACGTCGACATGGTGCTCAAGGAAATGGGCGGCGGGCTGGATGAAGCGCGCCCGATGTCGAGCGTGATCAAGACGATCCAGAGCAACTAAGTCTCACCTTAAGACAAAACCGGCCACGCCAATCGCGTGGCCGGTTTTTTATTGCCAATTTTCCGGTTACTTGCCGGCCGCCTTGCGCAGCGCGTCGTTGATGCGGTCCTGCCAGCCCGGCCCGTCTTCCTGGAAGTGCTCGAGCACATCCTTGTCGATGCGCAGCGAAACCATTTCCTTCACGCCCGGCAGCGACGGCGTCTTGACGGGCGCGTCCACCGGCTTGGTGGTGACCGCCTTGAACATCGCCTCGGCATCCTGCCTACTGTCGCCGCTGCGGCGCGGCGGTTGCTTCTTCATGTCACGCTCCTGGTCCGCGCCGGCGGCGTCTCGCGCCAGCCGACGACCGCGGCCTCGATGGCCTCATTGCTGGCGCAATTGTGCCATGCCGCGTCATGCCATTGGCATGGATAAGGCAGTACATATGTTCCGTTATGGTCTTCGCACAGCAGTTGCAGGGGCAGATCCGGCGGCGGCGGACCGTCGTTGAACTCGCTCAATCGATGTTGCCGCGTCGCCATCCGTGACTTACCCGCAGTTTCCGCGCCGGTCCAGCTATAGCAGACGTTCTTGCCTTATGCCCCATTTTAAGGCCAGAGTTGCCATCGGCCGTAAAAATCCGAATCAGTCCTATCCAAAATACGGCCTATTGGCGCGGCCTGAAGGTCAGGCCCGAAGGTTCAGGCCACAGGCACTATCCAAAAACCATAGGGGCACTTAAATGGATGAAGATGTCCGGAAATCAGTCCGGGCCAACAAGGAATTGTCGCGTATGGCCACGATGAGCATGCCCAAGAAGGAAGCGGCGGCGGAGCCGGTAGTTGCCAAAGCCGGTCAGAACCGTCCGACGCTTGGGCGTTTCCGCCTGCAGGTCGACCGGCAGACCAAGGCCACTTATGCTTCGATGGATGAAGCAGCGACCGCCGGCAAGGCGATCAAGAAGGCCCATCCGATCGTGCAGGTTTCCGTCTATGACGCGGAACAGAGCGCACAGACGATGCTGGACTGACCGTCCGCCGACGGCAAAATAACGCCCGGGATTTTGCGTCCACCTCTGTCGACTCGCAGGAATAGCATGCGACGCATTGTAGTGACCGGATACGGCATCGTGTCCCCGCTCGGCTGCGGCGCCGATCTGGTCTGGAAGCGATTGCTGGCCGGCCGCTCCGGCATTCGGCGGCTGTCCGATAATCTCGTCCCCGACGTGCCCGCCAAGATCGCCGGCGTCGTGCCGACGATTACCGAGGACGCCGAAGGCGGTTTCGATCCCAATCGCGCGGTCAGCGCGAAGGATCAGATGCGGATGGACCGCTTCATCCAGTTCGCCATGGCCGCCGCCCATGAGGCCATCGCGCAGGCCGCGTGGGCGCCGGCGACCGACGCCGAGCGCAACCGCACCGCCACCATCATCGCCTCCGGCATCGGCGGCTTCGCCACCATGAAGCAGGCGGTGCACACCATCGACCAGCGCGGCGCGCGCAAGCTGTCGCCGTTCACGGTGCCGTCGTTCCTGGTCAATCTTGCCGCCGGCCAGATATCGATCCATCACGGTTTCCGCGGGCCGATCGGCGCGCCGGTGACCGCCTGCGCCGCCAGCCTGCAGGCGCTCGGCGACGGCGCCCGCATGATCCGCACCGGTGAAACCGACGTCGCCGTCTGCGGCGGCTCGGAAGCCTGCATCGAGCGCGTCAGTCTCGGCAGTTTCGCCGCGGCGCGCGCGCTCTCGACCCATTTTAACGACACGCCGGCGGCCGCCTCGCGGCCGTTCGACACCCGGCGCGACGGCTTTGTCATGAGCGAAGGCTCAGCCGTGCTGGTGATCGAGGCGCTCGACCACGCGCTCAAGCGCGGTGCCACGCCGCTGGCGGAAATCGTCGGTTACGGCACCACCTCGGATGCCTACAGCATGGCGGCGGCGCCGGCCGACGGCGAAGGCCTGCAACGCTGCATGCGGCTGGCGATCGACGCCGCCGGCATCGCGCCGGAACAGGTCGGCCATATCAACGCCCACGCCACATCGACGCCGCTTGGAGATGCCGCCGAACTCACCGCCATCCGCGGCGTGTTCAATGGCGCGCGCGCCGCCATCACATCGACAAAAGCGGCGACCGGACATCTGTTAGGGGCCGCCGGCGCAGTCGGCGCGATCTTCGCCGCCAACGCCTTGCGGACAGGAACGTTGCCGCCGACGATCAATCTTGAACAAGCCGACGAGGCAGCGCACGGCCTCGACCTGGTCGGGCCGCGGGCGCGCACCCAATCGGTCGACTATGCGATGGTCAATGGTTTCGGCTTCGGCGGCGTCAATGCGTCGCTGCTGCTCAAGCGTTGGGCGGCGTAACGCGCAATAAAAAACGGAGCGGACAAATGTTCCGCTCCGTCCTGATCCGATCGGCGAGATTTTAACGGCGGCAGTGGCGATAACCATCGCGCCCGGTCCAGCAATGACGATAGCCGCGGCGATGGATGATGTTGGGACCACCGGTTACTGCGCCCACGACACCGCCGACGACGGCGCCAGGAGGTCCGGCGATGACTGCGCCCGCGCCCGCGCCGATCGCAACGCCTTCCAGCGTTCCCGCTTGCGCCGCGATCGGCGCAGCCACGAGAGCGAACGTCAGAAGCGTTGCCTTAATGAACGATTTCATCGAAATCTCCTTGGGTTACTTTATGATTATGAGAACAAGTCGGCGCAGGCTGAATGGTTCCTATGAGGAACCGCCGACCTCGACGATTGTTGGAACCCAAGGCATGCTGCACGTTCGCGGCCTTCCGCCTGACGTCAGCGCAATGGACCTCGCCTCGTGCCCGATATTGTGACGATCACGATCAATCCGTCGGTCGACATTTTCGTCAATGTCGACCACGTCGAACCGACGGCGAAATTGCGCTGTTCGTCGCCCAAGCGGGACCCGGGCGGCGGCGGCATCAACGTCGCGCGGGTGGTGCACCGGCTCGGCGGTGACGTCGCCGCGATCTATCCGGTCGGCGGCGCCATCGGCAAACTGCTGGAGCGCTTATTGGTGCGCGAGGGCGTCGAAAGCCTGGTCACGCCGTCGCATATCGAGACGCGGGAGAATTTTACCGCTTACGAAAACGACAGCGGCCAGCAGTTTCGTTTCGTTCTGCCAGGCGCGACCTTGCATCGCGCCGAATGGGAAGCCTGCCTCGACCGCCTGGTTACACTGCCCGACAGACCGAAATTCGTCGTCGTCAGCGGCAGCGTGCCGCCCGGTGTGCCGGACGATTTCTTCGCCCGCGCCGTTAAGGAAGGCAAGCGTCAAGGCGCGCAGACCATCGCCGACACCTCCGGCGCCGCGCTGACCGCGGTGCTCGATGAAGGCGTCACGCTGATCAAACCCAATCAGAACGAGTTGAGCGAGTGGGCCGGCGCGCGGCTCGACACCGACGCCGCCTGTGTCGCCGCCTGCCGCAAGCTGATCATCAGCGGCCGCGCGCGCATCGTTGCTGTGACGCTCGGCGAACGCGGCGCGCTTCTGGTGACGGCGGCTCAGGCCTAGAAGGCCGCGCCGCTGGCGATCGACGTCGCCAGCGCGGTCGGCGCAGGCGACAGTTTTCTCGGCGGCATGGTGGCGGACCTCGCCGCTGGCCGGCCGATCGAGGAGGCATTCCGCACCGGCGTCGCCGCCGGCTCCGCAGCGGTCAGCCGTCCGGGCACCGAACTGTGCAGCGAAGCGGATGTGCAGCGGCTCTTGCCGCAGGTGCAGATCAAGGAAATCGCGGCAGCGTAACGATCGCCCGCCTTCGCTGAAGCTATGGCGGGCAACCTTCGCGATCGAGACTGGCTTGCCAACCGAAGCGCCGAAAGGCGCGAAGGTTGGAGCGGGCGAATGGGGAATCGAACCCTCACTTCGCTACTGCACTAATACGCGGCTGCACTTAAAATGCAGAATGAGTGTCGAATTACGATCAAAAATTCTAGGCAACGCTTCAATCTACTTCTTGGGTTCGACGACAGTTTTGGACGACCCCTCCGGGGCCGCCTGCATGCCAGGAGGGCTTTGACCTTGCGGGCTTTCTGCCGGTGCCCCTCCGGTGGTCGTCTCGATCGGTCCCGTCCAGCCCTGCGGCTGCAACTGTCCCTTTTCCTCGGGCAAAATGGTCCGGCCCGTGCTCTGCGCCTTCTGGTCGATGCTTTTATCCGGCGCGGCGGACTGCGCGAGCGCCGTTACCGCGGATGAGATCAAACAGATGACGACAAGCGAGACCCGCATTTGAATTTCCTGGTTTATCCGTGCCTTCAACTCTCGCCTGCCGGAGGGGTTCCCTGCAGTTTGCAAGGAAATGACATATCCTCGTCACTTCATTGCCGCCGGGACGATGTGGCGCGACGGTCGCTGACCACGCCTGCCTGCCGCTGAAACTTAGCGGTCTCGCCCTCCGTTCAAATATCTGGTATAATTTATGGTGTTTAACGCTTCGGGAGGGCTGGTTCGTGAAAAGCTTCATCATTGCCTGCGTCGCGGCTGTCGTGCTCGCGGTCCTCTGCAGCGCGGTGCTCAACGGCATCCAGGAACCGGCGGACAAGGCTTTCAGTTCGACCGCCGTGCGGCTCGGGGCCTAGCGTTTCGAACGCACGACGGCAGCGCTGGACACGCCCGAAGCTGCCGCCAGCAGATGACATTGCGGCGGGCGAGACGCTTTCGGTATCACCCCTTCGCTCGGCGGCGAACGGATGAATGAAAACGCCCGGCTTCTTAAAGCCGAGCGTTACTCCTTGATTGGACGTCGAACTATTCTGCGGGGCGAGCCGCCATCGTCTGCGGCCGGCTTTCGTTAGCGCCGACGCGGGCGTTTTCCTGCTCCAGCCAAAGGCTGTGGTGTTCCTTGGCCCAATTGAGGTCGACGGTGCCCTCACCCATCGCCTCGAAGGCACCTTCCATCCCGAGCGTGCCGATATAAATGTGCCCCAGCATGGCTGCGATGTAGAGCATGGCAACAATCGCATGCACGACTGAAGCCAATTCCATGCCCGCTATACCGGTGCCATAAAATGGGAAGATCAGCACATAGCCGCTCATGACCATCGCCGTTCCGCCCAACACCTGGATCCAGAAGATTGCCTTCTGGCCGGCGTTGAAGCGGTAGGCCGGCGGATGGTCGTGCCCGACGATGCCGCCGCCGCGTTTAACCCATTCGACATCGACACGGTTTGGAATATTGCCCGCGATCCATATGAACAGGATCAACACCACACCGAGCGTGAACGGGAAGCTCAGGTAATTGTGCGAATATTTGGCCAATTCGGAAAACGTGCTGAACGCCTCCGGACCGACCAACGGCAGCAGCAGAGATCTGCCGAAAGTGATGTTGAGGCCGCTCAAGCCCAGAATGATAAAACAGACCGCCGTCATCCAGTGCACGAACCGCTCGAACCCGGTGAAGCGGACGATCTTGATTCCGGAGCGTCCGCTCTCGATGCGCACCGGGCCGCGCACCAGATAGAAGAGGACCAGGAGTGCCAGGGTGCCGATAATCGCAATGGCGCCTAGCCATTTGAGCGTCACAGTATGAAAATGCCGCCAGTCGCGACCCGCGGGATGCTCGATGACATACGACTTCACGTCCGGAATGCTGCCGCGGCCTTGAACCTTGTTGAGCTCCTTCAGGAGCTGCTGCTCCTGCACCGCGCTGGCGGTCGGATTGACCGAAGTTGGCTGCTGGGCGGAGACCGGGGCCGCCATCGCGACAATGAAAGCCAGCGCCAGAGCGCCGGCAACCACGTGCACCTGCCGCGAAAGTCTGGCCAGAATCCCCACCATGGCAATCTCCTCAATCGGTTCGCAGTCTTTAAATTGTCCTTGTCATCGAACGATCGGCGCCGAAGCGCCGATCAGAATCATGTCGCGATCGCTTCGCGATAGGCCGTCTGCCATCCCCAGGCACCAGAGCCGTAGCCGCGTTTGGACACTCTCTCTTTATAAATTTGGGCAATGACGTCGCCATCGCCGGCGAGCAGCGATTTGGTCGAGCACATTTCGGCGCACAGCGGCAGTTTGCCTTCGGCCAGACGGTTAGCGCCGTACTTGGCGTACTCTTCCTTGCTGCCGTCGGCTTCCGGACCGCCGGCGCAGAACGTGCATTTGTCCATCTTGCCGCGCGATCCGAAGTTGCCGACCTTGGGATATTGCGGCGCGCCGAACGGACAGGCGTAGAAGCAATAACCGCAGCCGATGCAGAGGTCCTTGGAGTGCAGCACGACCGCGTCGGCAGTGGTGTAAAAACAGTTCACCGGGCACACCGCCGCGCACGGCGCGTCGGTGCAGTGCATGCATGCCATCGACACCGACCGTTCGCCCGGTTTGCCGTCGTTGAGCGTGACGACACGGCGGCGGTTTATGCCCCACGGCACCTCGTTTTCGTTCTTGCAGGCCGTGACACAAGCGTTGCATTCGATGCAACGGTCGGCGTCGCAGAGAAATTTCATACGTGCCATGGTCGTTGCTCCTTAAGCGGCGCTGATCTGACAGAGAGTAACTTTGGGCTCTTGCATGCCGGT
>JAQSCR010000576.1 GCA_029945495.1 Pseudolabrys sp.
TTACTCTATCGTCATCCCGCCGCCCAATGTCACCGGCTCGTTGCATATGGGCCATGCGCTCAACAACACGCTGCAGGACGTGCTGTGCCGGTTCGAGCGGATGCGCGGCAAGGATGTGCTGTGGCAGCCCGGCACCGATCACGCCGGCATCGCCACCCAGATGGTGGTCGAGCGGCAGTTGATGGAACGCCAGTTGCCCTCGCGGCGCGAGATGGGGCGCGAAGCGTTCCTCAAGCGGGTGTGGGAATGGAAGGCCGAATCCGGCGGCACCATCGTCAATCAGCTCAAGCGGCTGGGCGCGTCCTGCGACTGGTCGCGCGAGCGCTTCACCATGGACGAGGGCCTGTCCAAGGCCGTGCTTAAAGTTTTTGTGGAGCTTTATCGCGAGGGGCTCATCTACAAGGACAAGCGGCTGGTCAACTGGGACCCGAAGCTGCTGACGGCGATTTCCGACCTCGAAGTCGTGCAGGTCGAGGGCAAGGGCCAGATGTGGCACTTCCGCTATCCGATCGAGGGCAAGACCTTCAACGCGGAAGACCCCTCCACATTCATCTGTATCGCCACCACGCGGCCCGAGACCATGCTCGGCGACGGCGCTGTTGCCGTGCGCCCGGACGACGAGCGTTACAAGCATCTCATCGGCAAACTGGTGCGGTTGCCGCTGGCCGAGCGCCTGATCCCGATCATCGGCGACGAATATCCCGATCCCGAGAAAGGCTCGGGCGCGGTCAAAATCACCGCCGCGCACGATTTCAACGACTTCGAAGTCTGGTCGCGTCACCGTGACAAGGATTACTTCAAGAAGCAGCTCAACGGCGGCCTGATCAATCTGTTCACGCCGGAAGCCAAGATGAACGAGAACTGCCCGCCGCAATATCGCGGGCTGGATCGCTACGAAGCGCGCAAGCGCATCGTCGCCGATCTGGAAGCTCTCGGGTTGGTCGACCAGATCGAGACCATCACCAATGCCGTGCCGCATGGCGACCGCTCCAACGTGGTGATCGAGCCGTACTTGACCGAGCAGTGGTACGTCAACGCGCACGAATTGGCGAAGCCTGCGATTACCGCGGTGCGCGAAGGCAAGACCGATTTTGTGCCGAAGAACTGGGAGACGACGTATTTCAACTGGATGGAAAACATCCAGCCGTGGTGCATCTCGCGCCAGCTCTGGTGGGGGCACCAGATCCCGGCCTGGTACGGGCCGGACGACAAGGCGTTCGTCGCATCCGACGAAACTGAAGCGCAGGCACAAGCCGACAAGTATTACGGCAAAGCGGTCGCGCTGCGTCGCGACGAGGACGTGCTCGACACCTGGTTCTCCTCGGCGCTGTGGCCTTTCTCGACGCTCGGCTGGCCGGACAGGACGAAAGAACTCGACAAGTATTATCCGACCAGTGTGCTGGTCACCGGCTTCGACATCATCTTCTTCTGGGTCGCCCGCATGATGATGATGGGCCTTCATTTCATGAAGGACGACAAGGGCGCGCCGGAAATTCCGTTCCACCACATCTACATCCACCGCCTGGTACGCGATGCCTCCGGCGCCAAGATGTCGAAGTCGAAAGGCAATGTCGTCGATCCGCTCGGCGTCATCGACGAATTCGGCGCCGATGCGCTGCGCTTCACCTTGATGCGCAACGTCGCGCCCGGCCACGACATTCGTCTCGGTCCGCAGGACGTCGAGAACAACCGCAACTTCGCGACTAAACTCTGGAACGCCGCGCGTTTCGTCGAATTCAACGGCGCCGCGCGCGTTGCGGGCTTCGATCCGAAATCGGCCAAGGAAGCGCTCAACCGCTGGATCGCGCACGAAACCGCCAAGGCCGCCGCCGAGATCACCAAGGCGATCGAGACTTACGACTTTAACGGTGCCGCGAGCGCCGCCTATCGCTTCGTCTGGAACGTCTATTGCGACTGGTATGTCGAACTGTCGAAGCCGCTGCTGACCGGCCCCGACGGGCCGGCCAAGGACGAGACGCGGGCGATGGCCGCCTGGGCGCTCGATGAAATCCTCAAGCTCCTGCACCCGTTCATGCCGTTTATCACTGAGGAGCTGTGGCGGGTGACGGCCGAGCAGGGGCCCATCGAGGTACCAAAGCGCACCTCGCTGCTGGCGCTCGGCGAATGGCCGTCGCTCGATGGGCTGAGCGACGACGCGGCCGAAGCCGAAATCGGCTGGGTGATCGATCTCATCACCGCGATCCGGTCGATCAAGTCGGAGATGAACATCAACGTCAATATTCCGGTGGTGCTCGCTGGCGCATCAGCGGAAACGCAGGCGCGCGCGCAGCGCTGGGCCGAGTTCATCAAGCGCCTCGCCCGCGTATCGGAAATTTCCTCGGCGGCGAGCGCGCCGCAAGGCTCGGTGCAACTCGTCGTCCGCGGCGAGGTGGCGGCGTTGCCTTTGGTCGGCGTCATCGATCTTAATGCCGAGCGCGCGCGCCTCGCCAAGGAAATGCAGAAGGCGGAAGCCGACATCAAGCGTGTCGATGCGAAGTTGAGCAACGAGAAGTTCGTCGCCAACGCGCCGGAAGAAGTCGTCGACGAGGAAAAGGCCAAGCGCGAGGAAGCATTGGGCCGCAAGATCAAGATCGCCGCCGCGCTCGAGGCGCTGAAGGGGGCCTAGAGTTCCCACAGGGAGCGGTGTTGCATCTTCGCTGCGCCGCCCTAAGTGTCCGGAATGAAAATATTTCTCGCAGGCGCCGCGGGCGTCATCGGACGGCGGCTGGCGCCGCTATTGGTAGGGGCCGGTCATACGGTTGTCGGCACGACGCGCTCGGCCGGCAAGGCCGATGCGGTCGCGGCGCTCGGCGCCCAGCCGGTGGTGGTCGACGTGTTCGATGCGGATGCCTTGCGCCTCGCGGTGCTCAAGTCGCAGCCCGACGCCGTCATCCATCAGCTCACCGATCTCGCTTTCGCGCCGGGCACGCCGCAGTATCAAGAGGGCCTTGTCCGCAATGCGCGAATCCGTGTCGAAGGCACGCGCAATCTGGCAAACGCCGCGCGCGCCGCCGGTGTTCGCCGCATGATCGCGCAGAGTATAGCCTTCATCTATGCGCCGCGCGAAAGCCTGCGCCTCGAGAGCGATCCGCTCAGCGCTGATCCGGCGGTCGCGACCAACGTCAATGGCGTCAAGGCGCTGGAGACCGAAATCTTGGCGCTGCCGGAAGGCATCGTCCTGCGCTACGGGCTGTTGTACGGCGCGGGGACATGGTCGGTGGACAAGCCGATCCGGCCGCCTTCGGTGCATGTCGATGCCGCGGCGCAGGCCTGCGCGCTGGCGCTCACCAAAAGCGCGCCCGGCGTCTACAACATCACTGAGGACGACGGCTACGCCTCGAGCGAGAAGGCCAAGCGGGACTTCGGCTTCGATGCCGCGTTCCGGCTTACGCCTTGAACGGCTTACTGAGGAATTTCGATCCGGCCAGCCCGTAACGCCACGGCGCGTCGACCGCCTTGGTGATGCCGATCCGGGGTCCCACCACGATCTCCGGCACGGCCGCCCGCGCCCGCAGTTCGAACGGCGGCCGGTCGAGCGGCAGGCCGTTGTGCTTGATACTGACGGCGAGCGCCTGGCACAGCTTCCCCGGCCCCGAGCACAGGGCCCGGGCGTCCGGGAGCTCCCGCCGCCGCCGCATTTTGGCCAAACCCTCGGTCGGCTCCAGCGCCCGGATCAACACGGCGCTGGCCGAGCCTGCCGCCTCGCAGACGACATTCAGGCACCAGTGGATGCCATAGGACCGGTACACGTAGGCGTAGCCTGCAGGACCAAACATGACGGCGTTGCGCTCGGTCATACCCGTGTAACTGTGCGCCGCCGGGTCGGTGTGGTGGTAGGCCTCGACCTCGACGACGACCCCGCCGACGCCGTCGACCAGCAGCGTCGCGCCGATCAGTTCGGGCGCGACCTTGAGGACGGAACGATCGAAGAACGAGCGGCGGAGCCGAGGGGGCATGACGAGCCTTTCTGTGACTTCGCTGCAACAGGTGAGGAACAATTAAGCGATGGCGATGCATCATCGCTCGCCACGCCGCGATTTGGCCATACCCTTCACCGACATCGAAGGCTTCTAAGCGGCGGTGCAAACCGTTGCGGGAGTTCTGGTTTTCAAGCCGGCCGCCGGGGCTCAAAGCCCGGTCGTCCGGTCAAGGGATCGGCGGCCTTCGCGTTTTTTTGACAAAGCCGGCCGGGTCAAACCGGCGGCGCCGGAAGAGGGCGGGGGGCCCAAGAGTAAGATGGACGCAAAGACTAATCTTAAAGCCAAGCTGCCGAGCCGCCATGTGACCGAAGGACCGTCACGGGCGCCACACCGGTCGTATTATTACGCGATGGGCCTGACGAAAGAGCAGATCCATCAGCCCTTCGTCGGCGTCGCCTCCTGCTGGAACGAAGCCGCCCCCTGCAATATTTCGCTGATGCGCCAGGCCCAGGCCGTGAAAAAGGGCGTCGCCTCCGCTCAGGGCACGCCGCGCGAATTCTGCACCATCAGCGTCACCGACGGCATCGCCATGGGTCACGCCGGCATGTACGCCTCGCTGCCGTCGCGCGAGGTCATCGCCGACTCGGTCGAACTGACCATGCGCGGCCACGCCTATGACGCTCTTGTCGGTCTTGCCGGCTGCGACAAGTCGCTCCCCGGCATGATGATGGCGATGGTGCGGCTCAACGTGCCGTCGATCTTCATCTATGGCGGCTCGATCCTGCCCGGCACCTTCCGCGGCAAGCAGATCACGGTTCAGGACATGTTTGAGGCGGTCGGCCGCAATTCGATCGGCTCCCTGTCGGACGAAGACCTCGACGAAATGGAGCAGGTCGCCTGTCCGTCGGCCGGCGCCTGCGGCGCCCAGTTCACCGCCAACACCATGGCGACGGTTTCCGAGGCGATCGGCCTGGCTTTGCCATATTCGGCCGGCGCGCCGGCGCCTTACGAACTGCGCGACAAGTTCTGCATGCTCGCCGGCGAGAAGATCATGGAACTGATCGCCAGGAACATTCGCCCGCGCGACATTGTGACCCGCAAGGCGCTGGAGAATGCCGCCGCGGTGGTGGCCGCCAGCGGCGGCTCCACCAATGCTGCACTGCATTTGCCGGCTATCGCGCACGAATGCGGCATCGATTTCAGCCTTTTCGACGTCGCCGAAATCTTCAAAAAGACACCGTATGTCGCAGATTTGAAACCGGCTGGCCGTTATGTCGCCAAGGATATGTTTGAGGTTGGCGGCATACCACTTCTGATGAAGACGCTGCTCGACCACGGCTATCTGCACGGTGATTGCATGACGGTAACTGGGCGTACCATTGCGGAGAATTTGAAGTCCGTGAAATGGAACCCGGACCAGGATGTCGTGCGTTCGGCCGCCACCCCGCTAACCAAGACCGGCGGCGTGGTCGGTCTCAAGGGCAATCTCGCTCCCGACGGCGCCATCGTGAAGGTCGCCGGCATGGCGAACCAGACCTTCACCGGTCCAGCGCGCTGCTTCGACGGCGAAGAAGCCTGCTTCGAGGCGGTGCGCGCCAAGAAATACAAGGAAGGCGAGGTTCTCGTTATCCGCTACGAAGGTCCGCGCGGCGGTCCCGGCATGCGTGAGATGCTGTCGACCACGGCGGCGCTTTACGGTCAGGGCATGGGCGACAAGGTCGCGCTGATCACCGACGGCCGGTTCTCCGGCGCCACCCGCGGTTTCTGCATCGGCCATGTCGGCCCGGAAGCGGCGCTCGGCGGTCCGATCGCTCTGGTCAAGGACGGCGACGTCATTGCCATCGATGCGGTCAAGGGCACCATCGAGGTTCAGGTCTCGGATGACGAACTCGCCAAACGCAAGGCGCAATGGAAGCCGCGCGAGAGCGATGCGACGTCGGGTTATCTTTGGAAATACGCGCAGCAGGTGGGTCCGGCCGTCGACGGCGCGGTGACCCATCCGGGCGGCGCGGCAGAGAAACACTGTTATGCGGATAGCTGAGTCCCTGTTGCGGGTGGCGATCAACGGCGTGGCCTGCTTGGCCGCGCCGGCTTTTGCCATAGGCGTGGCACTTATCGCCACGCCGTCTCTCGCCTTTGACGGCTCCAAATCGGACAACGCGATGGCCTCGGCCCCCGCGGTGACGCCGATGGAAGCGTTCCGCTCAGGCGCGCAGTGGCTCAAGTCCGGTGAAAAGACCAAGGCGCTGCGTTCGCTCGAATACGCCGCAGAAAACGGTCATGCGCTGGCTCAATGGAAGCTCGGCCGCATGTACGCGGTCGGCGACGGCGTCACCCAGGACGATCTCAAGGCCTTCGATTATTTCCGCCGCATCGCCGACCGCCATGCCGAGGATAATCCGGACTCGCCGCAGGCGCGCTTCGTCTCCAATGCCTTTGTCGCGCTCGGCCACTATTACCTTGAGGGCATCGCCAATACGCGGGTCAAGGCCGACCCCGAGCGCGCGCGCCAGATGTTCGATTACGCCGCGTCCTATTTCCGCGATCCCGACGCGCAATATTATCTGGCCAAGCTTTATCTCAACGGCACCGGCGCGCCGCACGATCCGCGCACGGCGTTGCGCTGGTTCGGCCTCTCGGCGCAGAAGGGCCAGTGTCAGGCGCAGGCCATGCTCGGGGCCATGCTGTTTGCCGGCGATCACGTGCCGCGCCAGGCCGCGCGCGGGCTGATGTGGCTGACGCTCGCCAAGGATTCGGCGCGCACCTCCGACCAGGTCTGGGTCGAAAAGCTCTACGACAGCGCCTATCAGCAATCGACCGAGGACGAGCGCGCGCTCGCTCTGGTCTATCTCAAGCGTTGGCTTGAGACGCGGCGCGAATAGCGTCTCTTCAACATTCCGGTTTGTCGACGGTTCGATGCTGCCTGACGCCAGGATAGGCCGCGCCACGCCCTGTAATTTGTCTTGCCAATCCACTTTGCTATTTTGAACAGACCAATAAGTAAAACAGATACTTAATAGTTTCAAATAGCGTCGTTGCGACGCGTGAACGCCGGTAGGCCGCCGGCAGGTCTTTGGCGTTGCGGCTTTGGAAATTGGAATTCTCAACATGAGCGTAAATGGGCAGGCGATGCATACCCAATCGTCCGGTATTGCACGTGTTTTTGTTGACCGCAAAATCAGCACCAAGATTACGATTGGATTTGCCTGCGTCCTCGCCATCACGGCGGTCATATCCGCCGGCGCCTATATCGCCTTTGGAAAGGCGGATGCGGGTCTCGATATTGTTGTCCGTTCGGCGAAGAATCTGCGGATGGTGACCGATCTGGAGCGCAGCCTCGCCATCCTGCGGACATCGCTCCGCGAATATGCCCTGAATGGCCAGGCAACCGCCCGCGATGAGGCGAGTGGTGCGATGAAGACGGTCTCGCAAGGCATTCAAGGTCTGGTCCAAGATATCGCCAATCCGGGGCGCAAGAAGATTGCCGAGGAAGCCGGCGCGCAAATTGCGCTCTACGACAAGCCATTTTCCAGAATTGTTCAACTGCGGGAAGAGCAGAACGTCCTGACGACGAAAATCGTCGTGCCAAACGGCAACCTCGTGCGGGCCGATTTCCTCAAGCTCCGCGACATCGCGACCAAGGATGAGGACGCGCCGCTGCTTGCTCAGGTGAACGAGGCGGTCGACGTGTTGATGCAGATGCGCGTCGATTCCGTCCGGTACACCGCCAGGCATGACAAGGAATCCGGCGTCAGTGCCGAACGGTCTTATGTCGAACTGACCAAGCTCATTGCCAAGCTCGATTCGACGGTCAAACCCGACGGCCGTAAGCCCTTCGACGAGTTGAAGGCGGCTCTCGTCCAGTATCGCGACGGCTTTCTGAAGGGCGACCGTGCGAACGCGGAGCAACGGGTTCTCGAGACCGAGATGGTCAGGCACGGGGCTTCGCTCGATGCCACGGTGGCTTCGCTGAAGAATGCGATCGCGTCCAATAACGTGACGTCGGAGGCGGATACGCGCAAGTTCATGGCCGAGACCAGTTCGTTGATCGTGATTTTGGCGATCGGCGGGCTTTTTATCGGCGCGATACTGGCCTGGCTTATTGGCCGCGTCATCTCAAGGCCGATCGTGGCGCTTGTGCCGGGGCTTGAAAAACTGGCGCAAGGCGATTTCAACGTCAATGTTCCGGGCGTCGGCCGCAAGGACGAGGTCGGGCAGATCGCCGATGCGGTTGCCGAGATGGTGGCCAGGGTCAGCGCCACCATCGGCGAGATCAAGGCCTCGGGCCGCGAGGTCACCAACGCCTCGGCGGAAATCTCCACCAGCACAACGGACCTCTCGCAGCGCACCGAAGAGCAGGCCGCCAGCCTGGAAGAAACTTCCGCTGCGATGGAAGAGCTGTCCGCGACCGTGAAGAAGAACGCCGAGAACGCCCAGCAGGCCAGCCAATCGGCCAACTCCACGCGGGATGTTGCGAATCGTGGCGGCGAGGTCGTCGCCAGGGCGGTCGAAGCCATGGCCAAGATCGAGGACTCTTCGGGCAAGATTTCCGACATCATCGGCGTCATTGATGAGATCGCTCGCCAGACCAACCTCTTGGCGCTCAACGCGGCGGTGGAAGCGGCGCGCGCCGGTGAAGCCGGCCGTGGCTT
>JAQSCR010000577.1 GCA_029945495.1 Pseudolabrys sp.
CCCCGGTGATTTTCGAACCGGCCGGCCGACAGCTGGCTTATAACAAGCTCCCGAATGCGTCGGGAAGGCGGCAGATCGCGCCAAATCGACGCCCGCGCCGCAAGGTATCGCAAGGTAGCATGTCCCGCCCCGATTTCCGTACCCCCCGTATTTACTGCGATACTCCGCTGGCCGCGGGCGTCGATGTTCCGCTCGACCGCGACCAGGCCAATCACCTGTGCAATGTGCTGCGGCTCGGGACGGGCGATTCCGTGCTGCTGTTCAATGGCCGCGACGGCGAATGGCGGGCGGCGCTTTCCGGGACCGGCAAACGGTCGCTGGCGGCCCGGGTCGGCGAGCGCCTGCGCGAACAGCCGCGGCCGGTCGACCTGCATTTCCTGTTCGCGCCGCTCAAACATGCCCGGCTCGATTACATGGTGCAGAAGGCGGTCGAACTCGGCGTCTCGCGCCTGCAGCCGGTGCTGACCAGGCACACCCAGGTTTCGCGGCTCAATCTCGAGCGCATGCGCGCCAATGCAGTCGAGGCCGCCCAGCAATGCGGCGTGCTGGCTTTGCCGGAGGTGGCGGAGCCGGTGCCATTCAAGGTGATTGCCGGCAGCTCAGACACCGGAAGGCTGCTGGTGTTCTGCGACGAGGACGCCGCGGTCAAGGACCCGGTCGCGGCGCTGGCCGCCGCGCGGCCGCAGCCGAGCGCATTGCTGCCGGCGGATGTGGCCGACGCGCCGCAGCCGTTAGCGGTGTTGATCGGGCCGGAGGGCGGCTTTGCCGAGGACGAGCGGGAGGCGCTGTTGAAGCGGCCGAATACCGTGCGGCTGTCGCTCGGGCCGCGCATCCTGCGCGCGGAGACCGCCGCTGTGGCGGCGCTGACTTTGGTGCAGGCGGTGCTTCGGGATTGGCGCTCGTAAACGAGCGCTTCGGGATTGGCGCTCGTAAACGAGCGCTGGGCGACTGGCGCTGATTTTAGCGCGACGCGGCTGCCGGCCCCGTGCCGGCAGCCAACGCCGTGAACGCAAAAAGCACAACGCAACGAGGCAAAGGACAAATCCGGACAAACACTAAAACGAATGCACAAACGCCAATACACACGCAGCGCCGTACGCGCTAACGCGACTCACGCAATCGGCAGACTCACCCGATTCGCTTGCGAAAATGATGCAGCGCCGCAAGCGGAGTCACGAGTCCCAAACGCTGCGAATCTGTGATCAACTCGGCGCGACGCGGAAATAACTGTGATAAACTTGAGTTATCGTTCTCGCGCATGATAATTTGGCCGGGCGGCGTGCCCGGTTCCGGGCAAGGGCCATCGGGCCATCGGGCCATCGGGCAAACGTGTGGCGGCAGGAGTGATGTCGATGTTGAGTCCCTTTCGTTGCATCAGGTCCGCGGCGTTTGCCGTCTTGGTCATCTTGGCCGCCTGCGGTCTCGTCGTCAGCCTGGCCGGTGCGCCGGCGCAGGCGGCGAACATTTTCCAGAAGCAGATCTATATGACCGGCGCCAATTACGACGGCGACTTGCCGGCCTGCGAGGCCGCGCTCGACAGAATCGCGTCGCGCTTCGCGCAAAAGGAAGGCCGGTTCTGGAACTCGGACCTGCAAATCCTCGGTTTCGAAAAGGTGCGCCAGACCGCCTTCAGCCCGTGGGCCAAGCGGACCATTCCGCGCCGGTTCTGCAGCGCAGTCGCCCTGGTCAGCGACGGCCGCAAGCACCGGGTCGATTACTGGATCGGCGAGGACACCGCCATGATCGGCGCCGGTTGGGGTGTCGAATGGTGCGTTGTCGGCCTCGACCGCAACTGGGCCTATAATCCGGCCTGCAAGATGGCGCGGCCTTGAGGCATTGGCCGATTGCTCTCGATATGTTCTTGCTTTGTTCCTTTAATTCAGGCATAAGCGCCCGGAACTCTGCGCCAGATCAATTTCCGGTTTGTTCTGGTGGCATGGCGACGGGGGTGCTCATGTCTTGGCAGCGTATCGATCGGGCCGTGCGCACGGCCGCCGTCACGCTCAGCTTCCTGTTCCTTTTCGCTGTCGTCGCCTTTGCCCAGAGTGCGGCGGGCCGGGATGCGGCAAACAATGCGCGCCGGCCAAACGAGCCGGGCCGCTTCGATTTCTACGTGCTGGCGCTGTCCTGGTCGCCGTCGTTCTGCGCGGCGTCGGCCGAGCGCGCGCCGGGCCGGACGCCCGACCAGCAATGCGGCGGGCGGCCCTTCGCCTTCGTCGTGCACGGGCTGTGGCCGCAATACGAGCGGGGCTTTCCGTCGAACTGCCAGGTGCCGGCGCCCCGGCTCAACCGCGCCATCGTCGGCGCCAATCTCGACCTGATGCCGAGCCCGCGCCTGATTTTCCACGAATGGGATACGCACGGCACCTGTTCCGGGCTTTCGGCCGAGGCTTTTTTCGAGAGCGTGCGCAAGGCGCGCGAAGCCGTGACCATTCCGCCGAATTACGCGGATCTCGACAAACCGATGATGGTGTCGCCGGGTGACGTTGGCGCAGCTTTTCTCAAGGCCAATCCGTCGCTGCCCCGCGATGCGATTTCGATCACGTGCAGCAGCCGCTGGCTAAGCGAGGTGCGGATCTGCATGAGCAAGGATCTTGGGTTCCGCGCGTGTCCCGAACTGGCGCGCCGCACCTGCAGGCGCGATCGCGTCGTCATGCCGGCCGTGCGCGGCGGATGATTCCTGAGCGGATTTAATCGCCGATGATGCCGGCCCTAGTCTCGGCGATTGCATTAAGCGCGCGCTAACGCTCGGCGTCAGCGTGATGGGGATAACCCCGGCGTGTGTGCAATCGACACAAGATTCCCGAAAGGGTAATCGGCAATCTTACCCCGCGCGATGGCAATCGGGCGCGGAGTAGCGGCGATGAATCGTGTCCACGACTATATTGGATTTGCAGTGCGGTTCCTTGGCTTCGGCTATATGGCGCTGTGGCCGCTGACGGCGGCCGATGGCGGTTTTGCGGCGTTCGATCTTTCCTCGCTCTGCGACCGGCCGTTCGCGCTGGATGCGCTCTGCCAATTGTCGCCGGCGTGGCATTTGTCGCCCGGGCTTCACCTGGCCGGGACGACGTCGGCGGCCTATGTGCTGATGGCGCTGGCACTGCGGCCGTTGCGCCGCTGGCGTCGGAACGGGGCCGCCGGCGCTGGCAACGCCAGGCCCGATATCGGGGCCCGGCTGAAGTTGGTCCGCCGGCCGCCACCGCCCCCGCCGCCGCGCCGCTATGTGCGGCCGCGCTCGCAATTCGGCCTGCGCGGCGCGCCGCACTGATCGCAGATTTATGGCATAAGGCGGCGACGCGGCCTTAGTGCCGCCCGTTGGACCGAGACACCGATTTGAATTACCGCCACGCCTTCCATGCCGGCAGCTTTGCCGATGTCTTCAAGCACGCGGTGCTGTGCCGTATCCTGCATTATTTGCGCGAGAAGCCGGCCGCGTTTCGCGTCATCGACACCCATGCCGGCGCCGGCATCTACGATCTGACCAGCGCGGAAGCCAATCGCGGCGGCGAATGGCACGACGGCATCGAGCGGCTGTTGGCGGCCAAGGCGGACGGCAGACTGCCCGAGCCGGTGGTGGAATTGCTGACACCCTATCTCGACGTCATCGGCGCGCTCAACGCGCCCGGCAAACTCACCGCCTATCCCGGCTCGCCGGCGCTGACGCGCGCCTGGCTGCGCGCCGACGATCGCCTGGTCGCCTGCGAACTCGAGCCGCACGCCGCGATCGCGCTGTCGCGCCATCTGCGCGCCGACAGCCGCATCAAGTCCATCGAGATCGACGGCTGGACCGCGCTGCAGGCTCATGTGCCGCCGCCGGAACGGCGCGGGCTGGTGCTGGTCGATCCGCCGTTCGAGGAGGTTGCCGACTTCCATCGGCTCTCGCACATGCTCGGTCTCGCGCATCGCAAATGGGCGACCGGCATTTACGCGTTGTGGTATCCGATTAAGGGCCGCGGCGAGACCGAAGAATTGGCCAAGCGGCTGCGCCGTTCCGGCATTGCGAAAATCCTGCGCGCCGAGCTGACCGTGTCGCCGGTGAGCGACCCGACGAGGCTCAACGGCTCCGGCCTCATTCTGGTCAATCCGCCGTGGACGCTAGAGGCTGAACTGGCGGTGCTGCTGCCGGTCTTGAGCCAGTTGCTCGCGCGGTAGGCGAATAGCGGCGGCTATACGCTCGACTGGCTGAGCGGCGAGGCGGCCGGCGAGGCCAAGTCAAAGGCTAAAGCAAAAGCCAAAGTGCAAGCCACGGTTCAAGGCAAGCCAAAAACCAAGTCAAAGACGAAGTAGCGTCGGTGCGCCGCGTCTCGCCTCTTTCCAGCGGCCTGCAACTGGTGTGTAGTTCCCCTATTGGCAGTGACGTTCCGCCTCCTTGTGGGGGCCGGCGGAGTGACTGAGGCCGGTTGAGGCCGATGCTTTCCCCGTTCGTGAATGTCGGCCGAGCTGCCGTGCGTGGGGCCGGTGGCGGAGCAGTGGACGGGGAGGGAACACCCGATGGCGCAAACCGGAGTCGTTAAATTCTTCAATGCCGAACGCGGCTATGGCTTCATCAAGCCGGACGATGGCGCACGCGATGTGTTTGTGCACATCACCGCGGTCGAACAGGCCGGATTGAAAAGCCTGAACGAAGGCCAGAAGATCAGCTTCGACGTCGAGCCCGACAAGAAGGGCAAAGGGCCCAAGGCGGTGAATCTGGTTGTGAGCTGAATTCGTTTCAGGCAACGATGCGCCTGTCGGAATCAAGCGTGCGCCTGCGTTGCGCATCAGCCTTGTCTTGAACCTGTGACGGAGCGGGCCGGCCGGTCCGCTCCGCAACCGTGAAAAAATTAGCATGATGATCCTGCGCAACTCTCCGCCTTCGCCGTTCGGCCGCAAGGTGCGGATCGCCGCCGACCTCTTAGGGCTTGCCGACCAGATCGAGGTGCGCGAGGTCGATCTCAACGATCCGGCCGACAGCATCCGGGTGCAAAATCCGGTCGGCAAGATTCCGGTGCTGATCCTCAAGGACGGCACCACCTATTACGACTCGCGCGTGATCGTCGAATATCTCGATCATATCGCCGGCGGCGGTCATGTTGTGCCGCGCGATACCAAGGTGCGCTTCGAAGCGCTGCGGCTGCAAGCGTTGTGCGACGGCATTCTCGATGCCTCGCTGCTCATGGTTTACGAGAACCGCTATCGCCCGCCGGAAATGCATGTGCAGAGCTGGCTCGACCGGCAGGCCGACAAGGTGGCGCGCGGGTTGGCGGCGCTGGAGGCGTCGCCGCCGAAGCTGGATCAGGCGATCGAGCCGTTGCCGAATGTCGGACAGATCACGCTCGCCTGCCTGCTCGGCTATCGCGACCTGCGCTTCGCCGGCACCTGGCGCAAAGATTATCCGCGGCTGGTTGCCTGGCTCGACCAGTTCGCGGCGCAGGTTCCGGCCTTCGCCGAGACCAAGGTCGCGGCGTAGATTTCATCGCGCGTCGTCAAAGCGAAAGCCCCGGAGTTTCGTCCGGGGCTTTCTTGTTTCAAATCCACGCTTTCAGGATTTACTAGAAGCGATAGTTCAAGCCGACCTTGACGATGTTGGCCTTGAAGTTCGAGCCAATGCCGCCAACCGTCGGGCCGTTGCCCAGGTCGACGTATTGGTATTCGACCTTCGCGGTCCACGGACCCGACAGCGCGGCTTCGATGCCGGCGCCGAGAACGTAACCAACCTTGGTGTCACGGGCCGAGCCGAAGCCGGCGACCGAATTCTGGACGTCGCCGAAGGCAACGCCGCCGGTGATGTACGGCAGGATTGTGCCGGTCGGGCCCATCGCGTAGCCGAGGCGGCCGCGCACGGTGCCAAGCCAGCGGTTGCTGGTTTCCTGGATGGCGTCCGAACCGCGGATGCGGGTCCAATCGAGATCGCCTTCAAGGCCCCAAACAACCGGGCTGCCGGCCTGCCAGTTATAGCCGATGGTGCCGCCAACCAGGCCGCCGCCATTGCTGCTGCCGCTGGTACGCCAGCCGTAGCCGCCGTTGATACCGATATAGGGGCCGGTCCAGTTGTACATCTGCGAAACGTAAGCCGGAGCCTTGGTCGGCATCGCTTCACGGCGCGGCATATCCGCGGCCGAGGCCGAGCCCAGGCCGAGCGCAACAAGTCCGACACTGGCGAGAAGAAACTTTTTCATGACGCACCTCACTTTGATCATCCGGACGGACGCGGATGCGCCGTCCCCCGATTACCGATTCAACGCAGTCTTATTCGGCTCGTTCCGTAGCCCCTCAATCTATTGTGAAGGCTGTGTCCGTTCGGCAACGTTTGGAACTTTGTTCCGTCGCCCTTCACCATTGAAAAGAGCCCCGGAGTTCTCCGGGGCTCTGTTGTCTCTTATGCCGCGATTAGAAGCGGTAGTTCAGGCCGGCGCGCACGGTGCTGGCCTTGAAGCTCGCGTCCGAACCAAGCGGCGCGCTGGAGCGGCCGAGGTCGACGTAGAGGTATTCGACCTTCGCGGTCCACGGACCGGTAAGCGCCGCTTCGAGGCCGCCACCGAGGGTGTAGCCGCTCTTTGTCTTGCTCGTGTCGCCTGCGCCCGCGATCGAGTTCTTCGCGCCGCCGACGGCGAGACCGCCGGTGACATAGGGCATGAAGCGATCGAATGCGTAACCGATACGGCCGCGAGCGGTGCCGAGCCAGTTGTTGCGGGTTTCGCAGGAGAGGCCGACGCCGCAGGCCGAGCTGCCGCGAATGTTCGACCAGTCGAGGTCGCCTTCGAGGCCGAACACGGCGTGGTTGACCTGGTAGTTGTAACCGATGGTGCCGCCGACCAGGCCGCCGGACGTATTGAAGTCGCCCGAGGTCGCCGGCGCGGAGAAGCTCGTGCGGCCCCAGCCGCCGCCGCCGTTGATGCCGATATAGGCGCCGGTCCAGTTGTAGAGCTGGGTATACGGCACGGCTTTGGTCGGCATCGCGGCGCGGCGCGGCATGTCGGCCGCATTGGCGGCGCCCATGAGGGTGGCGATCGCGACGCCAGCGAGTACTAGACGCTTCATCTCAGAAATCTCCGTCACTTGTTAAGCCCCGAAACCTGGGGGCACAGTATTCGGAATTGAATTTAGGTCTAGTGCGAAAAAGACACACGGATCAATAAGTTATCGCATGTATTATCGTAATTGAGCCCATCAAATGACACGATGTTGCCGCGATTGCGGCGGTTTTCAGCCTTCAATTCGAAAATTATATACTTGTTAACCACTTAGGGCTGGGACCTATACGTCCAAAAAGTTCCATGTGCTGTTCCGACAGCAAAAAACCCCGGGCTGGGTGCCCGGGGTTTTGCAGCAGACCGTTGAACCGTTGCCGACGCCTTAGAAGTGATAGTTGACGCCGACGCGCAGGATGCTGGTCGACAGGCCATTCTGGGTGCCGGTGATCGAATAGGCCCGGTTGCTCAGATCAGCGTAGAGATATTCGAGCTTGGCCGACCACTGGGGCGTGAAGCCGACTTCGACGCCGAGACCGGCGGTCCAGCCGATATGGGTCTTGGATTCCGACAGGCCGGCGCTTTCGCCCTTGAGCCCGCCGTAGGCGAGACCGAGCGTGCCGTAGAACAGGATGTTGTTCATCGCCATGCCGGCGCGGCCGCGCAAGGTGCCGAACCACGGATTGGAGAACTTGAACGGCGCGAAGGTATCGTCGGCGCCGCTGATCTGCAGATCGGTTTCGGCGCCGTAGACGAATTGGCCGCTCTGCCAATTGTAGCCCAACTGCAAGCCGCCTTCGAGGCCGCTCGGATTGGTGCCGGTGTTCTTCACCTTGCCCCACTGGTAGCCGACATTGACGCCGGCATAGGCACCGGCCCAGTTGTAATAGCTGCCCGCCGGCGCCTGATAATACGGCGTGGAGCGCGGCAGATCGGCGGCGCTGGCTACGCTTGACGCTGCTGCCAGCGCCAGGCCGGCCAGGGTCACGCCCAGGATCAGTTTTTTCATTTTACTCTCCACTCAACTCACCGCTCTAGCGCCGGAGCGCGTCGCGGAATTGGCTTGCCGGTCTCGTCACATTCGAAACTTGGACAATTTTTCGTAAGGCGGTTATCGCGCTTTTTAAGTTAAACGGTTATGAATCGCTCAGTAGAGACCAGTCGTTATCCCTAAAGAAGTCTTAGCAACGCGGAGCATCGACGGCGTTTACCATGCCGGATTACGTTTCATTGACTATAAGGGTCGCGAGGGCATTGCCCGATCATCTTGAGCGGCTCGCAAAAATACGGTGCATAGAAATCTCATGCCGACTGACAGCACCCAGAGCACGCCGCGCACGGCCTTGATCACTGGCGGCGGCCGCCGTATCGGCGCCGCGATCGCGCAGGCGTTGGCGCGCGCCGGTTATGCCGTGCTGCTGCATGCCAACGCGTCGCGCACCGAGGCCGAAGCGGTAGCGGCGGAAATCGTCAAAGCCGGCGGCCGCGCCGGCGTCGTGCTGGCCGATCTCGCCGACCCGCAGGCGCTGCGCGGCCTCTTTCCGGCAGCGGCAGCGTTCGGGCCGCTGACGCTGCTGGTCAACAATGCCAGCGTGTTCGAGGACGACGAGATCGGCA
>JAQSCR010000578.1:0-6497 GCA_029945495.1 Pseudolabrys sp.
GCGGCGGGAATCAAGGTGATGCTGGGCGCGCCCAATCTCATTCGCGGCGGCTCGCACTCCGGCAATGTCGCGACCGCCGAACTGGCGCGCGCCGGCATGCTCGATCTGATGTCGTCCGACTATGTGCCGTCCAGTCTTCTCTTTGCTGCGCTTCGCCTGCCGGCCGAGACCGACAAATACGATTTGCCGGCGGCGATCCGCACCGTCAGCAAGACCCCGGCCGAAGTGGTCGGCTTGACCGATCGCGGCGATATCGCCATCGGCAAGCGCGCCGACGTCATTCAGGTGCATCAGACCGACGATGCCGTCGCCGTGCGCAGCGTCTGGAGCGGCGGCCGCCGCGTCGCATGAGTGCCGCGCCGTCGCCATTGATCGGACCGGGACGGTTCGTGCTGGTGGTGGGGCCGAGCGGCGGCGGCAAGGATACGCTCATCGCTTTGGCCAGGACGGCCTGCCGCACCGATAGGACAATCGTGTTCCCGCGCCGCATCGTCACCCGCGACGCGTCCGCCGCCGAGGATCACGACAGTCTCGACGACGCGGCCTTCGACCGCGCCGCGACCGATGGCGGCTTTGCCTTCTGGTGGCAGGCGCACGGCCTCAAATACGCAGTTCCGGGCAGCGCCGCCGACGATATCCGCGCCGGGCGCACGGTCATATGCAATGTCTCACGCACTATCGTCGCCGAGGTACGCGCGCATTACGCGCACATTGATGTCGTGCTGGTGACGGCCCCCACGGAGATTCTGGCGGCGCGGCTGGCGGGCCGCTCGCGCGCCAGCGACGGGCCGCTGGAGCAGCGGATCAAGCGTAATGACGCCTACGCCGGTTTTCGCGCCGATTACACCATCGATAACGCCGGCGCCCCCGGCGCCGCGGCGCGGCAACTGCTCAAAGTCTTGAAGCGCGCGTAGCCTGAGAGCGCATGAGGCGGCAGAAGCGCCCCCGCCTCTCCCTAAAACAAAACAGCCCTATGCGCCGGTGGGCGCATAGGGCTGTTTTGGCGGAGAGGGAGGGATTCGAACCCCCGATGGGCTTGCACCCATGCCGCATTTCGAGTGCGGTGCATTCAACCGCTCTGCCACCTCTCCGCGGCCAAAAAAGGCCCGAAAAGGCCCCAATTGGTCGCGCTATGTAACCAAGAGAGCCCGGACAAACAAGACAAAAGACAAACCAGAGACAAACAAGCGCCACCCGGCGTATATTTGCGCCGGCCCTTCAAAAAAACGCCCGCGGACCGGCAGCCGATGCTCCACGCCCTCAAATACAACGTTTTGCGCAAGGAATTGCGCGGCATCGGGCTGACCTTTTGCCTGGTTGCCGCCACCACGGCGCTGATCTTCTTCATCATCCTGCAGATCGGGCTGACCCGCGGCACCGTCGCCTATCTGATTCCCGTGCTGATCGCCGCCACCCGCTGGGGCGTCGTCTCGGCACTGTTCGCGGCGATCCTCGGCGTGCTGGCGTCGGCCTTTTTCTTCTTCGAGCCGCGGTTCAGCTTCCACATCTCCGACCCGCAGGAGATCATAAACCTCATTCTTTACATCTTCGTCGCGGTGGTGGTCAGCCAGTTGGCCACGCGGCTGAAGCGGCAACTGGAAATCTCGCGCCAGCGCGAGATCGACATGCGCGATCTCTACGCCTTCTCGCGCCGGCTCGCGGTGGCGTTCGATGTCGCCGATATCCAGTCTGCGATCGAAGACCATCTCACCACCGTGATGCAGCGCAAGGTCGCCTTGTTCTCCGGCGCACGCGATTCGGCCGGCGGCAACCGGCGGCGGCCCGCCGGCGCCGTGCCGGACCGGGTGCTGGCCGAGGTCGAGAGCTTCACCGCGGCGCGCCGCGATAACGTCACCGGTGTGACCGTCGCCGGCGATAACGGCGAAGCGTGGCTGGTGCGCGCGGTGTCGCCCAAGTCGCCGGAGTTCGGCCTGATCGCCATCAATTTCGGCAAGAACTCGCAGGAAGATTCCGACGAACTGCGCATTCGCGTCGATGCCGCTCTGGCCGACGCCACCGCCACGCTCGAACGCCTCGGCATCGCCCACGCCATCAACGAAGCGCATATGCGCTCGCAGACCGACCAGCTGCGCGAGGCGCTGATCGGCTCGGTCAGCCACGAATTGCGCACGCCTCTGGCCTCGATCCTCGGCGCCGCCACCGTTCTGAGCACCGCGCCGGCGTTGCAGGGCGAGGCCAAGCTGCTGGCGCTGGTGCAGGACGTGCGCAGCGAAGCCGAACGGCTTAACGACGATATCCAGAACCTGCTCGATGCCACCCGCATCTCCTCAGACGGCATCAAGCCGCAGGCCGAATGGGCCGATCCGGCCGACATCATCGACAGCGCGCTGGAGCGTTGCCGCGGCCGCATGGCCGGCCATCGCGTCGTCTTGAACATGCCGTCCGATCTGCCGCTCATCTATGTCGATCCGGTGCTGGTGAAGCAGGCTTTGGTGCAGATCTTCGATAACGCCGCCAAATACTCGGCCCCCGGCTCGCAGATCAGCATCGCCGCGCGCGCCCGCGACGGCCGGATGATCCTCAGCGTCAGTGACCAGGGCGCGGGGCTGACCGCCAACGAACAGCCGCAGATCTGGGACCGCTTCGCGCGCGGCGAACGTCACGCCGCCACCACCAGCGGCTCCGGCCTCGGCCTGTGGATCGCCAATGCTTTTGTCGCCGCCAACGGCGGCAAGATGAATGCCGTCAGCGATGGACCAGGCTTAGGTGCGACGCTGGCGATCGAGCTCCCGGTGACGCAAGCCACCGTCCCTCAAATGGAAAGCGACGCAGATGAGTGAGCCATCCCCGATCGTCCTCGTCGTCGACGACGAGATTCAAATCCGCCGCTTCCTGCGCACGGGATTCGAACTCAACGGCTTCGTCGTGCATGAGGCCAGCACCGGCACCGAGGCGATCCGCGCCGCCACCTTGCGGCCGATCGACATCGTCATCGTCGATCTCGGCCTGCCCGACATGGACGGCTCGGAAGTGGTCGAGCGCATCCGCTCCTGGTCGACCGTGCCGATCATCGTTCTGTCGGTGCGCTCAAGCGAAGCACAGAAAGTGCGGCTCTTGGAAATCGGCGCCGACGATTACGTGGTCAAACCGTTCGGCATCGCCGAGCTGTTGGCGCGCGTGCGCGTCGCCTTGCGCCGGCAGTCGCGCGCCGCCTCCGGCGAGCCGGCCGTCACCGTCGGCCCGCTCACCATCGATCTGGCCGCCCGCGCGGTGACGCTCAACGGCGCCCGCCTGACGCTGACGCCGAAGGAATACCGGCTGCTGCAGGTGCTGGCCCAGCACGCCGGCAATGTGGTCACCCATCAACACCTGCTGAAGGAAGTATGGGGCTCGATCCACATGCAGGACACGCATTATCTCCGGATCTTCGTACGCAAGCTGCGCCAGAAGATCGAGCCGCACCCGGATTCGCCGAAGATCCTGGCGACCGAACTGGGCGTCGGCTACCGGCTAGCCTATTCCGGCGCCGAGGGCGAAAACGGCGCCCCGGTCATGGCCCCTGCCAAAAGCGAGATTTGAGGGCGAAAGCCGCGGGCAAAACCGGCGACGGGCGGCGTTAATGGTGAGGCTCGCCCTCGCCCCAAAACGCCGCCTTTTCTTGACAATCCGGCCCATTCCCCGGCATAAGACCGCGAGCCAAGCGGACCTTTACGGTCCGCGCGCTTGTTTTTGGGCGTAAGCCCTTAAAAACACACGTAAATCGACTGACAAGAAGCCGGTCCGGAATCCTCCGAGATCGGGTTTGAACACGAGGAAAAAACGATGTTCGCAGTCATCAAAGCCGGCGGTAAGCAATACCGCGTCGTGGCCGAGGATGTAATCCGGATCGACCGCGTCGCGGCCGAACCCGGACAAGTGATTGAATTCGGCGAAGTCCTGCTGCTCGGCGGCGACAAGCCGACCGTCGGCGTTCCGACCATCGCCGGAGCGACTGTCGCGGGCGAGGTGCTCCAGCACACCCGCGGCGACAAGGTGATCGCTTTCAAGAAGCGCCGCCGCAAGAATTCGCGCCGCAAGCGTGGTTTCCGTCATGATTTCTCGGTGATTCGCATCACCGAAATCCTGACCGATGGCGCCAAGCCGCAGGCGACCCCGCCGGCGCGGCCGAAAAAGGAGCCGAAGCCGAAGCTGGAAGGCGAAGCCGCCGAGGCAGCGGCCGAGAAAAAGGCCAAGAAACCGGCCGCCAAAAAGGCCGAAAAGCCCCGTGTTAAGGCCGCTGCGAAGCCTGCGACAAAGGCTAAGAAAAAGTGAGATGATTCCGAAACGGAATCGGTGTAAGAAATAAACTGAATTCGAGAGAGTAGTAGCTATGGCACATAAAAAAGCAGGCGGATCTTCACGCAACGGCCGCGATTCCGCGGGCCGTCGCCTTGGCTTGAAGAAATCGGGTGGCGAGATCGCCAACCCGGGCAACATCATTTGCCGCCAGCGCGGTACCACCTGGCATGCCGGCCGCAATGTCGGCATGGGCACCGACCATACGCTCTACGCGCTCGCCACCGGAAAAGTTCAGTTCGCAACCAAAGCCAAAGGCCGCACCTACGTCTCCGTCGTACCGATGATGGAAGCAGCAGCCGAGTAAAAGGTAGACCAAATATCTGAGGTCTGCCGGTCATCCAGTCAAACCGGCAGGGCTTAAAGGGTCCTGAGAGGGGGAGACCGGGTGAAACCGGCTCCCCCTCTTCGCGTTTGGCGCGCGTCACGCGTTTAACGCATTTGAACTCGCTAATGAGATCAAACAGGAGCCTGAGTCATGACCTTGCTGGAAGAAATACCAAGCGAAACGTTCTGCGAAGCCTGTATCCCCGTCCTCGAGACCAAGCGGCTGGCTTTGCGCGCGCCGACTCTCGCGGACGCTAAAACGGTAGCGATGCTCGCCGATGACCGTCGCATTGCCGAAAACACCGCGCGCATTCCGCATCCGTATCGCTTGGCCGACGCCGAAGGCTTCATTGCCGGCGCCAACAAGAGCGGCGGCGAGGCCGTGTTCCTGATCACGTTGCCGGACGACACCGTCATCGGCGCCTGCGGCCTGCTCGCGCAGGAGCCGACGCCGGAGCTCGGCTACTGGCTGGGCGTCGACTACTGGGGCAAGGGCTACGCCACCGAAGCGGTGCACGCCGTGATCGACTATGCCTTCACCGATCTCGGCCACGCCGCGCTGCAGGCCGGCAGCCGCGTCACCAACCCGGCGTCGCGCCGCGTGCTGGAGAAGTGCGGCTTCCAATGGACCGGCGTCGGCCTGTATCGCATCAAAGCGATCAAATCGTCGGCGCCGATCGATCGCTTTCGGCTCGAACGCGGCATCTGGTCCGCGATCAAGGGCTGGGGACAAGGAACCGTTAAAGGCATGGTCAAGAGAGCGGTCTGATGTATCAGCCACCGCACTTTCGCGAAGATCGGCGCGCGGTCCAGCACGCGCTGATCGCCACGCATTCCCTCGGCCTGCTGATCACCGCAGGGCCTGAGGGACTGCAGGCGAATTTCATTCCGTTCCTGATCGACGCCGCGGCGTCGGAACACGGCACCTTGCGCGCGCATCTGGCGCGCGCCAATCCGCAACTGCGGGAGCTTAGCGTCGTCGACGAATGTCTGGTGGTGTTTCAGGGGCCGCAGACTTACGTCAGCCCGTCGCTCTATCCGACCAAGCAGGAGACCGGCAAGGTCGTGCCGACGTGGAATTATATCACCGTGCATGCCTGGGGCCGGCCGCGGGTGATGGATGACGCCGCCTGGATCGCCAGCCAGGTCGACGATCTCACCCGGCACAAGGAAGCGAACCGCGCCGCGCCGTGGAACGTCGCCGATGCGCCCGAGCCGTTTGTCGCCGCGCAGCTCAAAGCCATTGTGGGCTTGGAGATTCCGATCGCGCGCATCGAAGGCAAATGGAAGGTCAGTCAGAACCGCACCGCCGTCGACCAGGCCGGCGTGGCCCAAGGCTTGCGTGAAGAAGCCTTGCGCGGCGAAGGCGAAGAAGCCGAACTGATGGCGGCGCAGGTCGCCGAGCGAATGAAAAGCGCGAACTGAACGCGAAACGCGAACAATCACGGGGGCCTACGAATGGAACGCAAACTCATCTCATCCGGCTCGGTATTCGAGCCGAAGATCGGCTTCTCGCGCGCGGTGCGCGTCGGCCCGCATATCGCCGTGTCCGGCACCGCGCCGATCGCGCCCGGCGGCGGCGTTGCCTGCCCCGGCGATCTCTACGGCCAGACGCTTCGCTGTCTCGAGATCATCGAGAAGGCGCTCAATGACGCCGGCGCCAAGCGCGAGCACGTCATCCGCACGCGCGTCTTCCTGAAGGACATGAAGAACTGGGAAGACGCCGGCCGCGCCCATGGCGAGTTCTTCCATAACATCTGCCCGGCCTCGACGATGATTCAGATCGTGCAGGCCATCGATCCGGCCTGGCTGGTCGAGATCGAAGCGGACGCGATTGTCATCTAATTCGTCATTCCGGGGCGCGCGCCATAAGC